>JAXDKY010000026.1:0-4153 GCA_034666885.1 Chloroflexota bacterium | reverse complement strand
GGGGGCCGTCGAGGGTGGGGGCGCACGTCGGACAGGAAGGAGTCGACAGCCATGGCCATCTCCGAGACGCGCGGTCTCGCGCTCGAGTCGATCGCCGATGTCGATCCGGTCCTGTGGGAAGCGATGCAGGGCGAACGACGCCGCCAGCACGACAATATCGAGCTCATCGCGAGTGAGAACTACGTCTCCGCGGCCGTCATGGAGGCGCAGGGCAGCTGGCTGACCAACAAGTACGCCGAGGGCCTCCCGGGCAAGCGCTACTACGGCGGCTGCGAGTACGTCGACGTCGCCGAGACGCTCGCGCAGGAACGGGCGTTGGCGCTCTATCCCGGAGCGGAGCACGTCAACGTCCAGCCGCACTCGGGCGCGCAAGCGAACATGGCGGCCTACTTCAGCGTCCTGCGACCCGGCGACCGGATCCTCGGCATGAACCTGGCCCACGGCGGCCACCTCACCCACGGGATGGCCCTCAACTTCAGCGGCAAGTTGTACGAGGTGTCGGCCTACGGCGTCCGGCAGGACACCGAGCGGATCGACTACGACGAGCTCGAAGCGACGGCGAAGGAAGCGCGGCCCAAGCTCATCGTCGCTGGCGCGAGCGCCTACCCGCGCCTGTGGGACTTCGAGCGCATGGCAGCGATTGCCCACGGCATCGGGGCGCTGCTGTTCGTGGATATGGCGCATGTCGCGGGACTGGTCGCCGCGGGCGTCCACCCGAGCCCCTTCCCGCACGCGGATATCGTCACGACGACGACCCACAAGACGCTGCGGGGGCCCCGCGGAGGGCTGATCTTCGCGCGGAACGAGCTGCCGGACGGGATCGATCCGGCGGACTTCCCGGCGCTCAAGGGTCCGCTCGGGGCGGCCATCGACAAGACCGTCTTCCCGGGGGTCCAGGGCGGGCCGCTGATGCACGTCATCGCCGGCAAGGCCGTCGCGTTCAAGCTGGCCGCCGAGGAGCCGTTCCGCGAAGCGCAGCGGCGGACCGTGTCGAACGCGGCCGTGCTGGCGCAGACCCTCGCCGACCAGGGCGCCCGCGTCGTATCTGGCGGCACGGATAACCACCTGATGCTGGTCGACGTCACCCCGCTGGGCGTGACCGGCAAGGAAGCCGAGCACCTGCTCGACGAGATCGGGATCACGGTCAACAAGAACGGGATCCCGTTCGATCCGCTGCCGCCCAACACGGCGTCCGGCATCCGCCTGGGCACGCCGGCCACGACGTCCCGTGGCTTCGGCGAGGACGAGATGCGCGCGGTCGGGCGGATCATCATCGAGGCCATCAACGCGCGCGCCGACGAGGCGGTCCAGCGGCGGCTGGCGGGTGAGGTCGCCCAGATCGTGGCGCGCTTCCCGGTTCCGGGGCTGCCGGCCGCGTGACCGACGACGGCGTGAAGTTCATCGAGGAGGTCGGGGATAGCGTCGGACCCATCCTCGCGGTGTTCGTCCTGGCGGCGCTGCTTGCGCTCCTCCTGACGCCGGTCGTCCGCCGGGTGGTGCTCCGTTACCGCATCGTGGACCGCCCGAACGCCCGTCGCGTCAACACCCGCCCGATCCCGCGCGCGGGTGGCCTGGCGATCGGCGCGGCATTCCTGATCGTGGCCGGCGCCTTCGTCTACCTCAACGGGAAGGCGGGCTGGGTACCGACGCCGCTCACGCTCGAGACGAGTGACTTCCTGGCGCTCTTCCTCGGCGGAGCGGCCGCGGCCGCACTCGGCGGCATCGACGACCTGTTCGACCTGCGCGCACGCTGGCAGCTGACGGGGCAGGTCGTGCTGGCCATCTTCGCCATCCTTCTCGGGATCGGCGTCACGCTGATCAACAACCCCGTGGGAGCGGATGTCATCCGGTTCAGCCAACCGTTGTCAGCCGGGTTCACGCTCTTCTGGATCGTCGGGATGATCAACAGCATCAACTGGATCGACGGGCTCGACGGCCTGTCCAGCGGGATCGCCCTCATCGCCTGCGTGACCCTCGGGCTCATCAGCTTGACCACCCAGGTCGGCCAGCCGCTGATCGCCGTGCTGTGCTTCGCGCTTGCCGGGGCCCTGGCCGGCTTCCTGCGCTGGAACTTCCACCCGGCGCAGATCTTCAGCGGCACGAGCGGGGTCCAGTTCGTCGGTTACACCCTGGCCGTGCTGTCGATCCTTGGCTCGGCCAAGGTCGCCGTCGCATTGCTGGTCCTCGGGGTGCCGATCATCGACACCTTCTGGATCATCGTCGGGCGGGTCAGCCGCGGCGGCTCGCCCTTCGCACCAGACCGCTCGCACATCCACCATCGACTCCTGGACCTCGGCCTGTCCCATCGCAATACGGTCCTGGTCATCTACGGGATCTGTGCCGTGCTCGGGGTGCTCGCGATGCTCGTTCCCGTCGTCACCCAGCTGTATGCGTTCCTCGCGGTGTTCATCGTGTCGGGGTTGATCCTGTTCGGCCCGACGCGTGGCACTTTCCGGCGGCCCGACGAGCTTGATGCGCCGTCGTACGAGACCGCGGATACGACCGACCGCTGAGTGCTCGCCCGCGAGAGCGGGTGCTAGCATCGCGCCGATATGCCCACCGATCTGCCCGTGCTGGCGCTCATCGCGGTCGTCGCCGCTGCGGTCGCCGGCGCGGTGGTGCGTCGCATCGGGGAGCGGGAGGGCGCCTCGCAGGCCCACCGCCCCGGCCTCGTCGCCGGCCTGGTCGACCTCCTCGATGCGTCCACGGGGGCGTTCCTGTTGCGCCGGTTGTCTCGTCGCCCGACCACGACACGAGCCGAGGCCCGCGCCGAGCGCTCCCGGCTGGCCCTCGCCGGCGCCGCGGCCGACGCCCGTCGGGCGGCGCTGCTCGGCCCCGCGGTCGCAGCCCCCACACGTCTCGTGGTGGCCGGTACGGCCGCCTCCTATACGCCCGATGACCTCCTCGATCGCCAGGCGCATCCACTGACCGCGACGACCGGGGCCGTCGTCCGCTCACGCTGGTCGGTCTCTCGCGGGGGAGCTTTCGCCGCCGCTGGTCTGGCGGCCGTCGTGATCGCTGGGTTCGCCGTCTGGCCACGCAACGAGGGCAGTGTCCTCTCGTCGACGGGCACGCCAGCCCCGCCGAGCGCCGGCGCAGCGCCAGCAGCCGTGAGCCCCGACCCGAGCGTGACGCCGACACCGGACCTCGCCCCCACCCCCGCGGCGACCGCCACGCCGATCCCCGCCGCCCCAGCGACCGCGGCCCCGACCACGCGGCCGACCGCGCGACCGACCGCCACGCCGACGCCCCGACCGACGAACACCCCGCGGCCGACGAATACCCCGAAGCCGACCGTGCGGCCGACGCCCACCCCGACCGCCACCGCCGCGCCGACCCCCACGCCGGCCGCCACGCCGACGCCGGCAGCCACGCCCAGCCCGCCGCCAGCAACGCCCGATCCGACGCCCGTTCCGAGCGCGTAGGCATCCGGCGGCGCCGCTGGCGGGACGACGTCGCGACCACCCCGTTGGACCACTCCGGCCGTGGCAGCCACGCGCTCGCAGCTGCTACACTGCCGCTGCCGTGACAGGTCGCCCATGATCGAGCCCGGCCGAGGGTTGGCATATCTCGCCCTCTTCTCGGAGATCGGGATCACCCTCCTGGTCACGACCCTGATCGGCGTGCTGGTCGGCCGTTGGGCCGATGCGCAACTCGGGACCCTCCCGATCTTCGTGATCGTCGGCTTCCTCATCGGCGCTGGAGCCGGGACGCTGGCGATCTACCGACTGGTCAGCAGGTTCCTCAAGACGATCGAATAGCCCGGCCCCGACCGGCCGGGAAACATCGAAACCGAGCGCGGCGACACGCCGCGCTCCTGTGTGTGGAGGCAGCGTGTCGAGCGAGCAGGCCGCGACCGACCCGGTCGCAGAGCCCTCGGGACCGGTGGAGGCCCCCCGATCGAGATCGGGCCGGGGCCTGCCGAATCGATGGTTCCTGCTGATCGGCGCGGTCATCCTCGTCGATATCTTCGCGTTCATCCTCTTCCCGCCGTTCCCCAAAGGCGGCGCGCCGGGCGATGCCTGTTCATTCCCCGCCTGCTTCATCGAGAGCACCCTCGAGTTCCCGGCGCCCCACACCATCCTGGATCTCGCTCCTGACCCAAACCCACCCGCCGCCGCCCCGCTCCTGACGTTCCACCCGGCCATCAGCA
>JAXDKY010000025.1:0-12835 GCA_034666885.1 Chloroflexota bacterium | reverse complement strand
AGGCGCACGGCGTCCGACGACGTGGCCGGCACCAACGACACCGAGGGCGCCCGCCGGATCTCGGCGGCCTTCGCGCGCGCCCGAGCCGAGGGCCGTGCCGCCCTGATCCCCTACGTCGTCGCGGGCTACCCCGATGCGGACACGAGCCTCGAGGTCGCGCTGGCCGCGGCCGATGCCGGCGCGGACCTGCTGGAGGTCGGCCTGCCGTACAGCGACCCGCTCGCCGACGGCGCGACGCTTCAGCGCGCCTCGCAGGTGGCCATCAAAGCCGGGGCCACCATCGAGGGGTCGCTCCGCCTCATCGAGCGCATCGGTGCGGCCCGGCCGAACTTGCCGCTCGTCCCGATGGGCTACGCCAACCAGGTCATCGGTGGCGGGGACGGGGAAGCCGTGGCGCGGCGGCTGGCCGGCGCCGGCGCGGCCGGACTGATCGTGGCGGACCTCACACCCGACGAGGGATCACGGTTCGAGGCCGTCGCCCGGGCGGCTGGCCTGGCCGTCGTCTACCTGGTGGCGCCAACGACCCCCGCCGACCGCCGCGCCGAGATCGCCGCGCGCAGCGGCGGCTTCGTCTATTGCGTCTCGCTGGTCGGCGTCACCGGAGCGCGCGCCGCGTTACCGAAGACCGTCGGTCGCCTGGTCCGGGAGGTAGTCGCGGCGTCGCCGGTCCCGGTGGCCGTCGGCTTCGGCGTCAGCAAGCCGGCGCACGTCCGGGCGATCGCCAAGGCCGGTGCCCATGGCGTGATCGTGGCGTCCGCCCTCGTCGATGCCCTCGGCGACGACGGGCGCGATGTCGCGGGCCTCGCCCGACTGGTCAAGGAGCTCCGCGCCGCGACCGCCCGCTGACCCGCCCGGCACCGGGCCGCCGACTACCGAGCGCCCGGTATCCTCGTGCCATGCCGAAGCTCGACATCGGAGCGGAAGTCTCCCCCAAGAAGTCGTTCGTGTGGGCCATCGATTGGCCGGGTTGGTGCCGGAGCGGCAAGGACCGCGACCTCGCGCTCGAGGCCTTACTCGGCGCCCGGAGCCGGTACGCGAAGGTCGCGAAGCGCGCCGGCCTCGAGCTCCCCAAGGTCGATGCCGATGACCTCCGCCTGGCCGAGACCGTCGATGGCGGCGGCGGGACCGAATTCGGCGTCCCGTCGTCGATCACGAAGCTCGACCGCCGTCGGACGACCAAGGCCGAGGCCGAGCGCCTGGCGAGCCTCGTCGAAGCCGCCTGGGTCATCTTCGACCGCCTGGGCGAGCGCTCGCCGGCGGAGCTGCGCAAGGGTCCGCGTGGCGGTGGGCGCGACCGCGACAAGATGATCGACCACGTCATCGGGGCCGACCACGCCTACGCGCGAGAGATCGGGGTCGAGTTGCCCGTGCCGTCCCTTGCGGATCGCCCGGCCGTCGAGGCGGAGCGCGCCGCGATGCTCGGCATCCTCCGCAAGCCGTCCGATGGCTCGCCGCTGGCCTACCGCAAGTGGCCGCTCCGCTACGCGGTTCGACGGATCGCGTGGCACGCGCTCGATCACGCCTGGGAGATGGAAGACCGCTCGGAGCCGACGCCGTGACCCGGACAGGCAGCTCGACGCGACCGCGTCAAGCGGCCGCGGTCAACAGCCCGTAGTCAACCCGTGAATGACGGCCGAGCGCCCTCCGACCGCGTGTCCTGCCCATCGGCCTCGGCAGCGTCCCAGCCAGAGGCCGCGGCGGCCGCGGCGATGACCTCCTCGGCCGTCCGGCCCGCCTCGCGAAGCTCGCGCACGGCGGTGTCGCCGGACGACTTCGAGAGCTTTCGGCCGTCCGGCCGCGTGATCAGCGGGTGGTGGAGGAACGCCGGCGGCACTGGCCGTCCCAGCAGCCGCCCGAGGCGGATCTGCGAGGGCGTGGCGTCCATCAGGTCGCGGCCGCGGACGACGAGATCGATGCCACCCTGCAGATCATCAACGACGACCGTGAGGCCGTAGGTCCAGTTGCCGTCGCGGTCGCGGAGCGGGAGGTCGCCATGGATCGCCACCTCGCCGGAGGATGGACCGGCCAGCCCATCCGACCACGACTCCTGTCCCTCGCCGATCGCCGCGCGCAACACCGGCCCGTCGAGCGCCCGGTCGCGGCAGCCGCCCGGACAGCCGCCACCCGACCACGGCTGACCGGCCGACTCGGCCCAATCGCCGAAGGTCAGTCGCGTGCAGTCGCAGCCGTAGGTGAGACCCTGAGCGCTCAGGTCGTCGAGGGCACGCTGGTAGGGCGCCACGTCGTCCGTGTGGCGCTGCGGCCCGCGATCCGCCACGAACCCGAGCCACGCCAGATCCGCGATCAGCGCCGCGTCGTACTCGGGGCGCGACCGCACGTGGTCGTGGTCGTCGATCCGGAACTGGACCCGGGCGCCAACCTCGCGGGCAACACCCCACGCCCAGATCGCGTTGGCGACGTGGCCCAGGTGCAGGTATCCGGTCGGGGCCGGGGCGAACCGGGTCCAGCCGCCGCGCGGCAGACCCGACAGGTCAGGTCGGCTCGTCGCCCCGCTCCTCCTCCGGAGGCGCGGCGGCCCGGCGGGACGCGCCGGTCGGCGCGTTCCCGCCCCGCCCCGCCCGCTGCCGGTCCCGGGTCTCGAGTGCGCGCGTTGCCACGAACAGTCGCCGGTACATCGCCAGCAGGTCGGACTGCGGCATCGGCCCCTCGTTGGCGATCGTCACCCGCAGGAGCACCTCCCGCTCCCGCTCGGCGTCGCGAATCGCGGTCCGCCCGGCCGCCGTCTTCGCGTGACCGGCCTCGCGCGCGAGCGTGGCCCGCTCGTTGAGCAACGCGACCAGCTTGCGGTCCAACGCATCGATCCGGCGGCGCAACCGGCGCAGATCGGCCGTCTCGCCCGCCCGCCGCCCGTCGTCAGGCACCGTCGGCTCCGAACCGCCGCACGATCGACTCCAGCGCCAGGTGATAGCCGCGGGCGCCCTGCCCGACGATCGATTCGAGCGCGATGTCGTGCAGGAAGTTGACGTGTCGGAACGGCTCGCGCCGCGCTGGGTCGGAGAGGTGGACCTCGACGAACGGTCGCTCGACCGCCAGCAGCGCGTCGCGCAGTGCGACGCTCGTGTGCGTGAGCCCGCCCGCGTTGACGATGGCGGCGTCGAAGTCGCGCGCGTGCAATCGATCGATGAGGGCGCCCTCGTGGTTCGACTGGAAGAAATCGACCTCCAGCCCGAGCTCGGTGGCTCGCGCGGCGATGCCAGCGTGGATCTGCTCGAGCGTCTCGTACCCGTAGATCTCCGGCTCGCGCGTGCCGACGAGGTTGAGGTTCGGACCCTGGAGCACCAGTACGCGGGTCACGGCGCGCTCCCGGCGGCCAGCATCGACCCCGCCGCGGCCGCCACGACGTCATCCGGGACGTCGGCGCGGATCTCGACGCCGTCGGCGGTCGGCAGCACCCAGCGCAATCGTCCGCCGGTGTGCTTCTTGTCGGTCGCCAGGTGGTCGAGCACCGTCTCGAGCCGGTAGGGGAGCGGCTGCTGGGCGAGGCCCAGCTGGTCGAGAAGGCCGGTGATGCGCCCCGCCCGCTCCGGCGGCGTGACCCCGGTCGCGAGGCCGATCCGGCACGCGGCGCGCAGCCCGTACGCGACGGCCTCGCCATGGAGCAGCTCGCTGTACCCGGCGGCGGCCTCGACCGCGTGCCCGAGCGAGTGGCCGAGGTTCAGCGTGATGCGTCCGTCGCGCGGTCCGCGTTCGCGCTCGTCGGCCATGACGACCTCCACCTTGGCCCAGGCACAGCGCTCGACCAGCTCCGCGACCACGCCGTGCTCGACCGCGCTGGGATCGCCCCGGGCGATCGCCTCGCCCTGTGCCTCGAGCAGCTCGAACAGCCGCTCGTCCCCGAGCGCGGCCATCTTGACCGCCTCGCCCAACGCCGCTCGCCGCTGGCGCTCGGGAAGCGTCGCAAGCAGGGCGACGTCGATCACGATCGCGGCCGGCTGGTGGAACGCGCCGACGAGGTTCTTGCCCTCCGGCAGGTCGACCGCGGTCTTGCCGCCGAGTGACGAGTCGATCTGGGCGACGAGGGTCGTCGGCACGTGCACGACTGGGATGCCGCGCAGGTACGTCGCCGCGAGGAAACCGGCAGCGTCGCCGAGCGCCCCACCACCGATGGCGACGATCGGCTCGTCGCGGTCCACCCGCAACCGCGCAAGCTCGCTGGCCGCGGCCTCCACGACCGAGAGTCGCTTGGCCGATTCGCCTTCGGGCAGCATCACGGTCGCAACGGTCCAGCCGGCCTCTGTCAGTTCCCCAGCCAAGCGCTCGCCCGCGGCCGCCCACGCCCCGGGCTCGGACACGAGGATCGCCCGGCGCGCTTCGAGGCGGCGCAGGGTCTCGTCGATGGCCGTGCTCGCGATGCCGTCGCCGAACAGGACCCGACCGATCGGCGTCGCGGCGCGCAGGAGCATGGTCGGCTGGCCCACGGCAACGGCGCCCTCGGCGAGATGCCGTTCGACCGCCGCGACTACGTCGGCGACCTCGGCCACCCCGGTGATGTGCACATCTGCGGCGCCGTAGAACCGCTCGCGCCGCACGGCGAGGTCCCGGAGCGTGCCGATGGGATCTCTCCCGGCGACCAACGGCCGGACCCGCGGGGAACGTCGAAGTCGCTGGGCGAGGACCTCGGGGCGGCCATCGAGCCAGACGCTCAGGCGTCCCCGATACAGGGCCCAACGGTTCCGCGGGTCGACGACCGCGCCGCCACCGGTCGCGATGATGCGACCAAGGGTCGGCCCCGGATCTGGCGGCCCGAGATCGGCAACGGCCCGACGTTCCAGGATCCGGAACGCCGCCTCACCGTCCTCCTCGAAGATCTTCGGGATCGGCCGCCCGTCCTCCTGTTCGATCCGCTCGTCGACGTCGACAAAGGTCGCGCCGTGACGGTGGGCAAGGCGCTTGCCCACGACGCTCTTGCCGCTGCCAGGCAGCCCGACGATCACGACGTCCACGGCCGCTAGTCGTCGCCGCCGGAGCCGGCCTCGTCCGACCCGGTCAGCCCGTGCGCCGGTTCACCGCGGTCGTCGTCGGGCGAACCACCCGCTCGGACGCCGCCCGCGACCGGGGCCTCGGGGGCGCGCGCGATGCGGGCCTGGTACGTGGCGAGATTGGCCAGGACATCCTCGACCGTGTCGCCGCCGGTCTTCTCGAGGACGAACCCTGCCAGGGTCAGCATCACCATGGCCTCGGCAACCACGCCGGCCGCCGGTACGACGCTGATGTCGCTGCGTTCGTAGTGCGCCTTCTCGACGGCCTCGCCGGTGATGAGGTCGGCGGACGGGAGTGGCCGCGCGAGCGTCGAGATCGGCTTGACCGCGCCGCGGACGACCAGCGGCTGGCCGTTCGTGACCCCGCCCGTCAAGCCGCCGGCATTGTTGGATCGATGGACCCAGCGCCCGTCGCCGTCTCGCCCGGCGATCACGTCATGGACGGCCGACCCGAACCGCCGCGTCTGCTCGAACCCGAGCCCGAACTCGACGCCCTTCACGATGTTGATGCTCATGACCGCACCGGCCAGGGCCGCATCGAGCCGCCGGTCCCAGTGGACGTACGAGCCCAGGCCGATCGGCAGGCCGTGGACGACGACCTCGAACACGCCGCCGATGGTGTCGCCGTTGGAGCGGGCTTCGTCGATGCGGGCGATCATCGCGGCCTCCGCGGCCGGGTCGGGGCAGCGCAGGGGCGAGGCGTCGGCCTCGTCGCGCGAGCGCGTGCAATTGGCCGGGTCGACCGCGACGCCACCGACCTCCGCCGTGAACGACCAGACCTCGATGCCGAGCTCGCGGAGGAAGGCGCGGGCGACCGCCCCGGCAGCGACGCGAGCCGCGGTCTCGCGCGCGGACGCGCGTTCGAGCACGTCACGGACGTCGTTGAAGCCGTACTTCAACGCGCCGGCCAGGTCGGCGTGACCGGGCCGCACGCGCGTGACCGGGGTGGCTCGCTTGTCGCCGGCCGCCGACTTCGACCGAAGCGCTTCGGCAGTCTCGTCGTCCAGCGGTCCGACCTGCATGACCTCGGTCCAGTTGTCCCAGTCGCGGTTGCGGACCAGCAGCAGGACGGGCGAGCCGAGCGTCCGGCCGTGCCGCACCCCGCCCAGGATCTCGGCGCGGTCCTGCTCGATGGCCTGGCGGGCGCCGCGGCCGTACCCCTTCTGGCGCCGGGCGAGGTCGATGGCGATGGCGTCCTCGGTCAGCGCGAGGCCGGCCGGCACGCCCTCGATCGTCACCCCCAGGGCAGGGCCGTGCGATTCCCCGGCGGTGAGGAAGCGGAAGGCCGTCACTCCGCCGCGGCCGCCGCCGGTTCGCCGCTGGGTTCACCGGTCGGTTCGCCCTCGGCCGAGCGCAGGCCGCCGGCTCGCGCCTCGGCCAGCTTCGACTGCATCAGGTCCAGTGGCGCCGGCTGGCCGGTCCACAGCGTGAACGCCGCGGCGCCCTGGTGCAGCAGCATCAGCTCCCCGTCGGCGACCGTTGCGCCGGCGGCCTCCGCATCCCGGATGAGCCGCGTCCGCGAGTAGATCAGGTCGAGCACGAGCAGGTCGGCGTGGAGCGCCTCGGCCGGGACGGGGCTCGCCTCGGTGGTCAACCCGATGGACGTCGCGTTGATGAGCACCTTGGTCTTGGCCAGCTCGGCTTCGATGATCGACTCGTGCCAGGGCATCGCGCGCAGCTCCATGTGCGCGGCCTGCCGCCCGAAGTGCTTGACGAGGCCCTCGGCACGGTGGAGGTGCCGGTTGAACACGACGATCCGCTGGAAGCCTTCGCGGATGAGGCCGTAGACGATGGCGCGCCCGCCGCCGCCCGCGCCGAGCACCACGGCCTGGCGTGGCATCTTCTGGCGACCCACGAGCCGGTCCAGCGCGACCTTGAACCCGGCCACGTCCGTGTTGTGGCCGATCAGGCGCCGGCCCTCGCGCGTGAGCGTATTCACGGCGCCCGTCGCGGACGCCTCTTCCGTCAACCGATCGACCATCGGGACGACCCGTTCCTTGTGCGGGATCGTGACGTTGGCACCGAGGAAGTCGTCGCCCCGGATCTCGGCGATGGCGTCAGCCAGGGCGATCGGGGCGCGATCCCACAGCTCGTAGGCCGCATCGATGCCGAGCTGGTCGAACGCGGCCTGCTGCATCGCGCCGGACAGCGAGTGAGCCACCGGATGACCGATGAGAACGACACGCTTCGTCATGCTCGCACCCTTTCGAGGTCGCTAAAGAAGCCGGGATAGGAGATGGCGGCCGAGTCGGGTCGTTCGATCGTCAGCGGGTCGGTCGCACTGAGCCCGGCGACGGCGAAGGTCATTGCCAGGCGATGGTCGTCGAGGCTGTCGGTCGCGACGCCGCGGAGGCTGGCTCCGCCGTGGATGCGCAGGTCGTCGCCATCGACTTCGACGCGGGCGCCCATCGCCGTCAGTCCCGCAGCCACGCCCGCGATCCGGTCCGATTCCTTGTGGCGCAGCTCGCCGGCACCGCGGATCGTCGTCGTGCCACGGGCCCGAGCAGCGGCGAGGCACAGCACGGGGATCTCGTCGATCGCGGTCGCGACGTCGGCCGGCCCAAGGTCGATCGCGTGCAGGTCGGCGGAGCGGACGACGAGGTCGGCCATGGGCTCGCCGGCCCCGGCCGGCTCCCCGGCCGTCGCGTTGCGATCGCTCGAGGCTGACCCACCCACGGGGCGCTCCTCGATGTCAGCACCCATCGCGCGCAGCAGGTCGATGACCGCTCGCCGGGTCGGGTTGACGCCGACACCCCGGAGCGTGAGCTCCGCATCGCGATGGATCGAGGCGGCCACGAGCCAGAAAGCCGCCGCGGACACGTCGCCGGGCACCTGCTGGTCGATCGCCTGCACCGCCACCCCTCCGTTCATCGACCACGCCACGCCACCGTCCGCCGCTGCCACCCGGTCGACGGGAACCCCACGAGCCCGGAGCATGCGCTCCGTGTGATCACGCGTCGCGACCGGTTCCCGCACCGTGGTCCGGCCATCGGCCCGGAGCGCCGCCAGCAGGATCGCCGACTTGACCTGCGCCGACGGCACCGGCGTCGTGACATCGACCGCCCTGAGCGGGGTGTGCCCGACCACGGTCAGGGGAGGGAGGGAATCGTCGTTTCGAGCGTGCAGCTCCGCGCCCATCGCGCGCAGTGGCTCGATGATACGAGCGACCGGACGGCGGCGCAATGAAGCATCGCCGTCGAGGACGCAGGTCATCGGCAGCCCGGCCACCATCCCGGCGATGAGTCGCAGACTCGTGCCGGAGTTGCCGCAGTCGAGCGCGCCATCCGGCTCGCTGAGGCCGTCCGCCCCGGGGGACACGACCAGGTAGTCGACATTCCGATCGTCCGGCGCCTCGAGGTCGAAGCGCTCCACGGCCGCCCCGAGCGCCCGCATGATCCCGGCCGTCGAGCGGACGTCGGCCCCGTCGCCGGCGCCGCTGATCCGGCTCTCGCCCGCAGCCAGTGTCGCCAGCAGCAGGGCGCGGTGGCTGATCGATTTGTCGCCGGGCAGCCGCAGCTCGCCGCGCAACCGGGCGGCCGGCACGCCCGTGGCGACGTCAGCCCGGATCACTGTTGGCCCAGTCCGTCGGTTCCACCGACCGCGGCCGCCGCCGCGGCCTCGAAGGGGTCCCCGCGCAACCCGCGGACCTGGGCATGGATCGGCACGATGTCCTTCATGAGGTCCCGGAACTGGTCGAGCGTGAGCTGCTGCTCTGCGTCGGACAGGGCCTGGTCTGGGGTCGGGTGGACCTCGACCATGACGCCGTCGGCCCCGACTGCCACCCCGCCCAGCGCCAGGGGCTTCACGAGCCAGCGCTTGCCAGTGGCGTGGCTCGGATCGACGATCACCGGCAGGTGGGTCAGGTGGTGCACGAGCGGCACCGCCGCGAGATCCATCGTGTTGCGCGTGTACGTCTCGAACGTCCGGATGCCGCGCTCGCACAGGATCACGTTGGGGTTGCCGGAGCTGACGATGTACTCCGCGGCCATCAGCCATTCTTCGACCGTGGCGCCATAGCCGCGCTTCAGCATCACCGGCCGCGCCACGCGGCCCATCTCCCGCAGGAGGGAGTAGTTCTGCATGTTGCGTGTGCCGATCTGGAGGATGTCGGCGTATTCCGCGACGATGTCG
The DNA here is from genome assembly GCA_034666885.1 of Chloroflexota bacterium. GTDB lineage: Bacteria > Chloroflexota > Limnocylindria > Limnocylindrales > CSP1-4 > SPCO01. The sequence continues at coordinate 3,704 of JAXDKY010000025.1, read as the reverse complement.
ACCTGGGACGGCTCCATGACCTCGGTGATGACCGGCAACCCGGTCCGCTCGCGGGCCTCGGCGAGATAGCGCAGACCTTCGACGCCCAGCCCTTGGAAGGCGTACGGGCTGGTCCGCGGCTTGAACGCGCCGCCGCGCAGGATCGTGGCGCCGGCCGCCTTCACGGCGTCGGCTGTCTCGAACAGCATGTCTCGGCTCTCGACCGAACACGGCCCCGCCATCATCGTGAGGGAGCCATCGCCGATGACCGCGTCGAGCACGCGGATCACCGTGTCCTCGGGCCGGAACTCGCGCGACGTGAGCTTGAACGGTCGGCTGATGGGCGTGACCCGGTCGACCCCGGCCAGGGTCGAGAGCCGCTCGACGAGGACGGCCTTGCGATCGCCGATCTCGCCGACGACCGCGATCACGACGCGTTCCGCTCCGACGTGGTCGAACGGCGTCAGGCCCTCGGCCAGGATGCGGCTCTTGACGCCGAGGATCTCCGCCTCGCCGGCGCCGACGGTCATCACGACGAACATCGAGTTGTTGTCTCCTCGTCGGTCGGTCGGCCAAACAAAAAAGCAGAGGTTCGACCTCTGCTTCGTTCGCCCGGCACGACTCGTGCCCCCGGTCCTATCGACCGGGAACGTTCATGCCGGGCATCGAAAATAGAAGTAGCGGTCCATGCGTGTCGCGACGGTACCGAGCACGGCGCCCGATGTCAACGCAATGATAGGATGGCGCCCGCCGTACCGACGGAGAGGTCGCATAGAGGTCTAGTGCAGCGGTTTGCTAAACCGCCATGTGGGGTAACCTGCATCGAGGGTTCGAATCCCTCCCTCTCCGCCAGACCTTTCCGGTCCCGGCATCGTGCGCCCGTAGCTCAGTGGATAGAGCGTTAGGTTGCGGACCTAAAGGTCGTGAGTTCGAGTCTCGCCGGGCGCGCCAGACCCCATCGACGCCATCTCCAGGGCCTCCCACGGGAGGCCTTTCTTCATGCCTCCATCGCCACGGACACGTGGTGGGGGCGCGCTCGGAGGCCGGGGTCCCACAGCGTCAGCACCGTCGCTCCGGCGATCCCAACGAGCGTGGCGAGGAGTGTCACTTCGAACCCGAACGCCGCCACCAACCCGGCCCCGCCGATGCTGCCCAGCACCAAAGCCGTGGCCTGCGCCGCCGAGAACAGGGAGAAGGCGCTGCCCCGGTCCGCGTCGCCGCTGCGCCGCGACAGCTCGACGAGGACCGGCGTCATGACGAGGCCCGCGCCGGCTCCGCTGAGCAACCCCGCGATCACGAGCATGGGTGTCGTCGGTGGGAACGCCAGCAGGATCAGCATCGCCGCCGTCATCGTCAGCCCGACCAGCATGAGGATGATCGGCCGTATGCGGTCCACAAGCCAGCCCGATGGCACGCGACTCAGGATGATCGCGACGCCGTCCGCCACGAAGAACAGTCCGATGTCGGCCCCAGCCGCCTCGGCCCGCTGGGGGAGGTAGGCGACGATCACGCCCCAGTGGGCGATGTACAGCACGATGATCCCGATGGGTGCCGCCCACGCCCGCCGGAACGCGAAGCCGAACCGTCGCTTGGCCTCCCGTTGCGGCGCACGAGCGTGCCCGTCGGCCCCGCTGGCCTGGGCCGGTCGCAGCGCGAAGGGTGCGACCCAGACCAGCAGTAGCCCGATCAGCACGAGCCCGATCATCACGAGCGCGACGCCATGCAGCGACGTGGCGGCGAGGACCGCCAACGACAACGGCGGGATGGCCACAAGGGTCAGGTTGTGCGCACTGCCCACGAAGGCGAGCGCGAAACCTCGGCGCGCGGGCTCCGTCAGGTACGGGACGAGCGATAGCGCGGACGGCAGGATCCCAGCGATGCCGATGCCCTGGAAGACGCGCGCCACGACGAACGGAGCCGCTGGTCCCCCCGGCTCGACGCCCGGGAGCGCAAGGATCCCGCACCCGACGAGGTAGGCGAGCGCACCGATGGTGAACACGCGGAGCCCGCCCACGCGATCGACGATGACGCCCGCCGCGAAGGCGGCCGGTACCTGGACCAGCGCCGCGACCCCGACGATCAGCCCGATCTGGGGGTCCGGCACGCCGGCTCGGGCGAGTGCCACCGGGAGCGACGCCGTGAAGCCATGGAACCCGGCCTGGACGGCAAACAGCGCGAACGCGAGTCGGACCACGCCCGTCATCATCGGGCACGCAGCGGCCGAGTTTCACGACCAAGGGTCGGATATCATCCTACTCCTACCGGCTCAGTAGGAGATGGAGATAGCGTCGATGACCCTGGCACCCGATGCACCTGGCACCACCACGGCTGACCCGCCGACCGTTGCCGCCGCGACCCGTCGAGCGATCTCCGAAGACTGGGCCGCGACCATCTTCGGCCTCGTCCTGCTGGTCCTCGTCCTCGCCGGCATCCTCACCGACGGGCTGATCCCGTGAGCGGCGTAGCGCCCGCGGTCGACCGCCAGGACCGGACCATCGTGGACACCCGTGGTGCCACCTACGGGTCGGTCAGCGTCCTGGCATCGATCATCATCGTCCTGGGTCTCGCCGCCCTCGTTCGCTTCATCGATATCAACCTCGCCAGTTGGTTCCCGGGCGTGACGTGGATCCCATCGATCGAATTCCCGGTGTACGCCATCGTGGTCGGCCTGGCCGGGGGCGCGATCCTCGGGGCCCTGGGACTCCGGGAGCGCCTGTCGGCCGCCTTCCGGACGGAGTTCTTCATCAAGGTCGGCCTCGTTCTGCTCGGCGCCTCGATCAACCTCGCGGTGATCGCCCGGGCGGCCGGCCCGGCGATCGTCCAGTCGGTCGTCCTCATCGCGACCGTCTTCCTGGCGACGTGGTGGGTGGCCGGGCGCCTCGGGCTCGATGACAAGCTGCGCGCGTTGATCTCCGCGGCGGTCTCCATCTGCGGCGTCAGCGCCGCCATCGCGGCGGCGGGGGCCGTGGGGGCCAAGCGTGAACAGCTGGCCTATGTTGCGAGCGTCGTGATCATGTTCGCCCTGCCGCTCATCTTCATCGAGCCGTGGCTCGTGACCCAGCTCGGGCTGCCCTCAGCGGTCGCAGGGGCCTGGATCGGTGGCAACATCGACACGACCGCGGCCGTCACCGCGGCCGGCTCCATCGTCGGCGACGACGCCCTGGCCATCGCCGCCATCGTCAAGTCGACGCAGAACGCGATGATGGGCATCGTCGCTGTCGGCCTAACGGCGTGGTTCGTCTATCGCGTGGAGCGAACGCCGGGGGCCACAGTCGACCTGGGTGAACTGTGGACCCGGTTCCCCAAGTTCATCCTCGGCTTCATCGTGGCGTCCGCCGTGGCGACGTGGTTCATCAACACGGCCGCGGACCCCAAGGCGGCAGGAGCCATCGTGCGGGTCGCCGGCGCGGACCTGCGCGTCTGGTTCTTCACCCTGGCATTCGTGTGCATCGGCCTCGAGTTCCGACCGGCGGCCATCCGCGAGGCCGGGGTCCGACCGCTGCTCGTGTTCGCCGCAGCCACGCTCCTCAACCTCGTCGTCGCGCTTGCGCTCGCGTCCGTGCTGTTCGCCGGGTTCACGCTCGCCTGATCCGTCCTGCCGGGAGCGGCTCGTGCTGGGCGGCTACCGCGGCTACCATCGAGACCATGCAGCGCGTGGCATTCCTCGGTCTCGGGACGATGGGCGCGGCCATGGCCGCCAATCTGGCCCGCGCCGGCTTCCCGGT
>JAXDKY010000024.1:0-3989 GCA_034666885.1 Chloroflexota bacterium | reverse complement strand
GTCGTGGAAGTTCGTGTTGCCGCCGTCGATGATCGTGTCGCCCGGCTCGAGGTGCTCGAGCAGCTCCTCGATCTGCGCCTCGGTCGCGTCACCGGCCGGGACCATGACCCATACGGCGCGCGGCTTGTCGAGCTTGCCGACGAGCTCCGCGATCGAATACGACGGCGTCGCACCCTCGCCCGCGATCTCGGTCGTCTTCTCGGGCGTCCGGTTGTAGACGACGACCTCCTGGCCGTCGCGGACGAGCCGGCGGACCATGTTGGCCCCCATCCGGCCGAGACCGATGAACCCGATGCGCATCTGGATCAACCCTCCGGGATCGTGCGGAGCGCCGCTTCGAGCGCGCGCTCCAGGGCGGCGAGGCCGGCGTCGGGATCGGCGCCGAGATGGATCCGCAGGATCGGCATCTTGTGGCTCTCGATGGCGGCGTAGTCGCCGGCCGCCTGGGCGTCGATGAGTCCGCCGAAGGTGTACGGCCAGCCCGGGATGTCGCGGTCGTCCGGGTGATCGGCGGTGAGCTGCAGGAACCAGCCCGTGTTCGGGCCGCCCTTGTGCAGCTGGCCGGTCGAGTGCAGGAAGCGCGGGCCGTAGCCGGCCGTCGTCGCGTTGCGCGTGCGGTCGCGCAGGAGGGCGCGGAGGCGGGCGAAGGCGTCGTCGCGGCTGGTCGTCGGCGCTATGAACGCCTGTAGCGCGAGGTAGGCGTTCGGTGCGCGCTTCGCGAGGTGCGCGACCAGGGCATCGACGCAGGCGGGGTCCTGTGCGGCGATCGGCGGGGCGCCCGTGTCCAGGGGTTCGCCACGGCCGGCCCTGGCGAGGACCTCCCGGGTCAGCTCCTTGGCCTCCTCGACATTGGGCTGGTCGAACGGGTCGATACCGAGGATGGCCCCGGCGATCGCGGTCGCGACCTCCCAGCGGACGAACTCGCCGCCGATGTCGATGGGGTCGGCGAGCTCGATCCGGATGACCGGCTGGCCGGCGGCCTCGAGGCTGCCCGCCAGCGCTTCGCGGCCGCCGTCCGTGCCGCCGGCCATCGACAGCCGGACGAACACGCGATCGCTGCCGTAGACGCTCGCGGGGCCCAGCGGCTCCAGGTCGACCGGGACGATCCCGACGCCGTGTTTGCCGGTGCTCTCCGCGATGAGCTGCTCGGCCCAGGCACCGAACGAGGCGATCTCGTCATCGGCCAGGAACGTGAGCTTGTCGCGGCCAGCCTTGGCCAGGGTGCCGATCGCGAGGCCGAGCGAGACACCCGGGTTCGCGGCGGGGTCGGGCTCGCGGCAGGCGCCCAGCATCGCGATCGCCGAGGCGAGGAGCGCGTCGAGGTCGAGCCCGATGAGCGACGCCGGGACGAGGCCGACGTAGGTCAGCGCGCTGTAGCGACCGCCGATGTCCGGCGGGTTCAGGAACACCTCGCGGAACTGGTCGTGATGGGCGATCGCCTCGAGGCTCTTGCCCGGGTCGGTGACGACGGCGATCATCGCGCCCGGGGTCTCATAGACGTGGTGGCCGACCTTGTCGAGCGCCTGGTGGGCCAGGTCCCAGAAGTAGGCGAGGAATGCGTTCGGCTCGGTGGTCGTGCCCGACTTGCTGGCGATGATCACGAGCGTCTTGAGCGGGTCGAGGTCGTCGAACACGGCGCCGACCGCGGCCGGGTCGGTCGAGTCCAGGATGCGCAGGTCGAGGTAGCCGTCCTGGCTGCCGAACGTGCGGTGCAGCACGTCCGGGGCGAGGCTGCTGCCGCCCATGCCGGCGACGACCGCGGTCGTGAAGCCCGCCTGCACGATCCCGTCGCCGAAACCCTCGAGGGCCGCGATCCGGTCCGCGAACTCGATCGGCGCGTCGAGCCAGCCAAGCCGGTCCGCGATCGCTCGTTGGACCTCATCGTCGTCGGACCACAGCGTCACGTCGCGATCGAACAGCCGGACGGCCCATTCGTCGGTCCGCGCCCGCTCCACGGCCGCGCCATAGGCGTCGGCGCCATCACCGAGGGCCAGGGCCGGGACCCGGACGGAGGTCGACGTGGGATCGGTCATCGTGGCCTCCCGAGCGAGGGAATGGCAGGCTGGGTCGTCCATGGTACGCCGCTCCCCGTACGTCGCGGAGCGGCGCGCTTCAGTCCCGCGCGGCCTCGATCGCGAGGACCTTGTCGAGCCGGCGCCGGTGCCGCGGCTCCCCGCTGAAGCTCGCGCCGATGAACGCGACCGCGCATTCGTAGGCCGGCTCCGGGCCGATGACCCGGGCACCCAGCGTGAGCACGTTCATATCGTCGTGCTCGACGCCCTGGTGCGCGGAATACGTGTCATGGCAGACCGCCGAGCGGATGCCGCGCATCTTGTTGGCGGCGACACTGGCGCCGACGCCCGACCCGCAGATGAGGATGCCGCGGTCGGCCTCGCCGTTCTGGATCGCCTCGCCCAGGCGCTGCGCGAAGTCCGGGTAGTCATCGTTCGGGTCGGAGCCGTCGCCGCCGAGGTCGATGAGCTCGTGGTCGAACCCTCCGGCACCCAGGCGGCGCACCAGCTGGTCCTTCATGGCGGCCCCGGCATGGTCGGCGGCGAACGCGATGCGCATGGCGCAAGGATAGTCCCGCGCCGCGCTGCAACCGCGCCACGCGGGGCGGCACCGTTCCGTACGCTTGGGGCATGACCGTCCCCGAACGCCTTGCCAACCGCGACCTCGACGTGACGAGCGTCCTGCCCGCGTCCTCCCTGCCCGACCACGCCCGGATCGTGATCGTCGGCGGCGGGATCATCGGCGCCTCGATCGCGTACCACCTGACCCGCGCCGGCGAGCGGGATGTCGTGCTGCTCGAGCGCGGCCGGCTGACGAATGGCACGACCTGGCACGCGGCCGGTCTCGTGTCGCGCGTGCGCGGGAGCCATGCGCTGACGGCGCTCACACGCGACAACGTCGCGACCTACGAGCGAGTGGCGGCCGAGACCGGCATCGACACGGGCCTGCGGAAAAGCGGGGCGTTGACGGTCGCCCGGACGCAGGCGCGGATGCACGAGATCCTGGCCGGCGTCGCGATGGCGCGCGACTTCGACATCCCGGTCGAGGTCACGGACCGCGCACGCATCCGCGAACTCTGGCCGTCCGCCGCCGTCGATGACCTCGTCGGGGGCGTCCTGTTCCCATCCGATGCCACGGTCAATCCGGGCGACGCGGCGCTGGCCTTCGCGAAGGGCGCGGTGGATGGCGGCGTGTGCTACGTGCCGGAGACCGCGGTGACGGGCTTCCGGTTCGACGGCGACGGCGACGGCCGGAGAGTCACGGGGCTGGACACGTCCCGCGGTTCGATCGAGGCGGAGACCGTGGTCCTTGCCGCCGGCCTCTGGACGAGCGAGCTCGCGCAGTTGGCGGGCGCGAGCGTGGCGCTGTATCCGGCCGAGCACGTCTGGGTCATGACCGATGAGGCGGCCGGCGCCAGCGAGGACGCGCCGTTCCTGCGTGACCTCGATGGGTTCATCTACATCCGTCATTACCGTGGGCGGTACGTGATCGGTGCGTTCGAGCCGAACGGCAAGCCGATCGCGCCAGCGGCCGTGCCACCGAACGGCTTCGCCGAGTTCGGGCCGGACTGGGACCACTTCGCACCCGCCCTGGCGGCCGCTCGCCAGCGACTGCCCGAGCTCGAGTCGATCGGCTTCGCCCACTACCTCCGTGCGCCCGAGAGCTTCACGCCCGACTCGAACTTCCAGCTGGGGTTCGTGCCCGAAGTCGACGGGCTGTTCGTCGCGGCCGGGCTCAACTCGCAGGGGATCATCTTCTCGCCGGGCCTCGGACGGGCCGCGGCGGAGTGGATCATCGAGGGGCACCCGACGATGGACCTCGAGGAGGTCGATGTCGCGCGGATGGAGCGCTGGATGTCCAGCCCGGCGTGGCTGCGCGAACGGACCGTGGAATCGCTCGGCGGCCTGTACGAGCTGCACTGGCCGGGGAAGCAGCCGCGGACGGGCCGCGGGGTTCGGCGCGTCCCGTTGTACGAC
>JAXDKY010000023.1:0-4328 GCA_034666885.1 Chloroflexota bacterium | reverse complement strand
ATCGCCTCGATCTTCGCCTGGAGCGTCGCCACCTGCGCATCGGTGGCCGTCGACTCGAGGTAGGCGACCACCTCGACCTTCTGCTCCGTGAACTGGAGCCCGGCCAGCAGGCCCGCCTGGATGATGAAGAAGCCGGCCAGGAGGAGCAGCATCAGGACCATGGTCGCGGTGGCGGCCAGGCTCATCAGCGCGTTGCGCCAGAAGCCCTGCCACGCCCGACGGATGCTGAAGAACAGGAACGAGATCACCGGCGGTCAGTCCTCACGGTGATACGCGCCACCGACTTCGTCGCGGATGATGCGGCCTTCCTCCAGCGCCACGACGCGCTTGCGCAGCGCGGTCACGACCTCGGCGTTGTGGGTGGCCATGAGCACCGTTACGCCGAGCTCGTTGATGCGCAGCAGCAGCTGCAGGATCTCCCAGCTGATGAGCGGGTCGAGGTTGCCGGTGGGCTCGTCCGCGATGATCAGTCGGGGGTCGTGGACGAGCGCGCGAGCGATCGCCGTGCGCTGCTGCTCGCCGCCGGACAGCTGGTTCGGGGTCTGCTTGGCCTGCGCCGACAGCCCGACGATGGCCAGCACCTGGTCGACCGCGGGGCGGATCTGGCGGCGCGGGTAGCCGGTCACTTCGAGAGCGAACGCGACGTTCTCCCAGACCGTCTTGGTCGGCAACAGCTTGAAGTCCTGGAAGATGATCCCGATCTTGCGGCGCATCCGTGGCACCTGGCGACGGGGCAGTCGAGCCAGGTCCTGGCCGTCGAGCACGACGTCGCCGCGGGTCGCGATCTCGTCGCGGATGAGCAGCTTGATCAGCGTGGACTTGCCGGCACCGGACGGGCCGACCAGGAAGACGAAGTCGCCCTCCGGGATCACGAGGTCGACGTCGCGGAGTGCGATCTTGCCGTTGGGGTATCGCTTCGTGACGTCGTGCAGGACGAGGACCGCCCGGTCCGGCACAGCCTGGTCGCGGCCGCGGTCCAGGATGCGGCGACGGAGCGAACGCGCCGTCGACGGCGCAGGGGCGATGGTCACACACGACTCCATGAACGAGCTCGACGGCGGACGTCACCGTCGACTCCGATCGGCTCGACTCCATCCGGGGGCACGGCAGGGGGAGCCACGTCGATCCCGAGGCTACCACCGGGCCCATGGGCGGGCAAACGGGACGACGGTGCCAGTCCCCCCACGACCTTCGTCAGGGCAGGCCCGGCGAGATCGGCAGGTACCGCGTGAGGTCGGCGTACGGCCGGTCCCAGCACAGCAAGACCGGAAACTGGTCCAGCTGGAACCCCGCCCGCAGCGCCGGCACGATCGCCCGATCGGCTGTGCCGGGCAGCCACAGCGCGAACGCGCCACGCGGTATGACGGCATTCGAGAGGTGGCCCAGGATCGGAGCGAGCAGGGCTTCGTCGCGGACCGCGACCGGTCCGATCCGGCCGGCTTCCGTCGCGTAGCCGTAGCCCACAACGGAGCCGTCGGGCCCGTGGTAGAGCCAGCCGCTGCGGCCCTCCTGTCGCAGCCAGCGATGGTCGAGCGGGTGGGCGACCCCAAGGACCTCGCGGTCGAGCCCATCGACCGCTTCGGCCAGCCGCCGATGGCCATCGCCCCCCGCCCCGGCGGCCAGGTCCCTGAAGGCGCTGGGGACGACCCCCGACGGCAGCGTGCCGAAGGCGTCCGGATCCTGGGGCAGGCCGATGAGGTTCAACAACGGGACGCGCGGCACGATCCCCTGCGAGGCATAGAGCGCATTCGCGATCGGTTGCGCGCTGTCCGTGGCCGTGGACCGGTAGGAAGCCTCGCCCTCGTGCGGGCCGACCCGCGCCAGGAGGGCGCGCCCGACCCCCGAACCCTGCAGCTCGGGGCGAACGAACAGCATGGACAGGAACCACAGGCGTTCGCGCATCAGGGCGGCCGCGAACCCAACGACGCGCTCGTCGCCTCCGCCTGGGCCCGCCGGGATCGTCGCGACCACGAACCGTTCCGGGTCGGTCGACTGGAGGTGCGCGTACAACCGGAGCAGGGACGCGGTCTCGGGCGGGACGTCGGGCTGGTTCAGCCGTCGGGTGTAGTCGTTGATGCTGTCCCGCCACACATCGGCGCAGGCCGGGAGCTCGTCGGGTCGGGCGGGCCGGTACGTGACGCCATCGGCTGCGCGCCGGTCGGTGGCGACCGACGCGCCGTCGCTCATGCGGCGTCCCCGGTGTCGTCACCGCGCCATTCGCCGCCCGTGGCGAGGCGCTCCAGCTCGGCCTGCATGAACGCGTCGAGGTCGCCATCGAGCACCGCGGACGTATTGCCCGTCTCGTGGCCGGTGCGCAGGTCCTTGACCATCTGGTAGGGATGCAGCACGTAGCTCCGGATCTGGTTGCCCCAGCCGGCCTCGACGTGCTCGCCCTTCAACTTGCGGAGCTCGGCCTCCTTCTCCTCGAGCGCGCGTTCCAGGAGGCGCGACTTGAGGACCTTGGTAGCGTTCTCCTTGTTCTGGACCTGGGATCGCTCGTTCTGGCTCTGGACGACGAGGCCCGTCGGCAGGTGGGTCAGACGCACCGCCGAGTCCGTCTTGTTGACGTGCTGGCCGCCGGCGCCCTGCGCCCGGTAGGTGTCGACGCGGATCTGGTCCCAGTCGAGCTCGATCTCGATGTCGTCGTCGGCCTCCGGCAGGACCTCGACCAGCGCGAACGTCGTCTGGCGCCGGTTCTGGGAGTCGAATGGGCTGATGCGAACGAGGCGGTGTACGCCGCGTTCCGCGCGCAGCCAACCGTAGGCGCGCCGCCCCTCGACCTCCACGGTCACGCTCTTGAGGCCGGCCTGCTCGCCTTCCTGCTGGTCGATGATCTCGGTCTTGAAGCGATGGTTCTCGGCCCAGCGCAGGTACATGCGCAGGAGCATCTCGGCCCAGTCGGTAGCCTCGGTGCCGCCGGCGCCGGCGCTGATCGACAGGATCGCCGAGCGCTCGTCGTGCTCGCCGGAGAACAGCAGCGCGGTGCGTTCCCGGCCGAAGTCCTTCTCGAGCGTGGCGGCATTACGGTCGAGCTCCGCTTCGAGCTCGGCATCGGGACTATCGGCGAGCAGCTCGAGCGCGACCTCGAGATCGTCGGCGCGAGCCAGCAGGTCGCGCCACGTCTCGATCTCGGAGCGGAGGCCGTCGGCCTCGCGAAGGACCTTCTGGGCGCCGCGCTGGTCGTCCCAGAAGCCAGGTTCCTGGGTCAGCGCCTCGAGCTGGGCGACCCGCTCGGATTTGGCCTCGAGGTCAAAGACGCCCCGAGGTCGACCGGATCCGCTCGGCCAGGTCGCGGACGGCGGATGCCTCCACTAGTTCCGGACCTGGAGATCCTGGAGCAGGAGCGGGCGCAGCTCGATGAGCCGCAGGGCCGTCTTGCTCCGGGCGACGACGGGGTTCACGCAGGGGCAGTAGCTGTTGTGTGGACAGACGCCACAGTTGCCATCGCAATCCAGGGCCGCAGCGTAGCTGCAGGAGCGGCAATCACGCTCGCATGCGATCAGATCGACGAACGCGGCTTCCTCGGCCTGCTTCACGGACCCTCCCTATTTGCGACACGCTGGGCACGAGCGGTGTGAGCTGGGAGCGCCTGCCTGGGGGCTCGGGCGGCCCCACGGCGACAGGTTTTGGCACAGTATACGAGGCCAATCCCCCAGCGCCAAGAGGGTACTTTCCGGTTGCCGGGGCGGAGGACCGCGGGAGTGGCTCGGCCGAACCCTAGGGCGATTCCCCGGTCACGAAATAGACCGCCAGTGCGCCGAGCTCATGGACCGTCGCGTCGATCCGGGCGATCGCGTCGCGCTCCAACGGGCTCGACCGGGTCGGCGAGCCATAGGCGTCGATCCCGAGGTCGGTCGCCATCCGCAGGACCCGCAGCATGTGCGTCGGATCGGATACGAATACGGCGGATCGAAGGTCATCGCCGCGCATGATGCCGGCCACGCCCCGGATCGACTGGAGGGTCGTGCGGCTCGCGTCCTCGGTCAGGATGGCGCCATCAGGCACGTCGTGCGCGAGGGCGTAGATGCGCGCGCTGGCGGCCTCAGTCGTCCGGTCGCCCTCGCGCTTGCCGCCGGTCACGATCAAGCGCGGCGCGACGCCCTCGTGGAAGAGGTCGATCGCATGATCGAGACGCGCCGCGAACAGCGGCGAGGGGCGCCCGTCGTATTGCGCCGCGCCCATCACGACGATGACATCGGCCTTCCGCCGCTCATCCCGGCCGGCCTGGTCCCAGATGCGGTACGCGGCATAGCCACCGACCGCGGTGAGGGCCACGAGCCCGAGGAGGACGACACGAACGAAGGCCCGTTGCGGACCAGCCGCGCTCA
>JAXDKY010000022.1:0-10190 GCA_034666885.1 Chloroflexota bacterium | reverse complement strand
CTCGAAATGGGCGACTTCGGAGAAATAGAGGCTGCCGAGCGTCGCGAGGGTCGCAACCGCGAACGCGGCGAGCACCGCGCTCGAGCCCACGCTCGACCGAAGGCCGTCGAGCGAGCGGCGCGCCGCCGGCGAGCGACGCGCAGCCACAGCCAAGGCCAGCAAGCCGATCACGGCGACGTTCGCGACGAGGGCAAGCAAGGCATAGAAGAGCGAAACCGTGGAGACCCCGATCATGCGCGCCCGACCTTAGCAGGGCCCGACCGGTCGAGCCTGAGGCTGCCGCCGCGGGTTGAGGGATCGGGATGGTGGGCGATACTGGGCTCGAACCAGTGACCTCACGGATGTGAACCGTGCGCTCTGACCAACTGAGCTAATCGCCCGGGGCTGTCCTCGCGACAGCCGGCCGATGATACCCGAGCGGCCTCAGATCTTCAGTCCGGGCCAATGGGCGATGACCGCCTGCGGATCGGCGCCATCGACGACCAGGAGCTTCTGGCGCGACGAGGCCCCGGCCACGATCCGGACATCCCGCCCCGCGACGCCCAGCTCGTCGGCGATCAGCCGGATGAGGGCGTTGTTTGCGGCCCCTTCGACGGCCGGCGCCCCGACCCGCGCCCGCAGGACCCCATTCACGACGCCGTCGACGCGGTCGGCCGCGGCCCTCGGCGTGAGGCGGACGGCGAAACGGACGTCGGTGTCGCTCAAAACGTCAGAAGGCGCGCCAGAGGAAGCCCAGGATGATCAGCACGATGAACCCCGACCAGTCGATCATCCCGCTCTGGGGGAGCATCCGACGAACGGGCGCCAGGATCGGCTCGGTGGCCTGGAACAGCAGGGTCGAGATCTGGTTGCGCCCGCTCGGATCCACCCACGACATGATCATCCGGCCGAGGACGAGCGCCCACAGGGCCATCAGCAGGAACTGCAGGAAGTTCGCGAGGAATGCCGTACCCACGCTCGCGAGTCTACCAGCCGACCCCGCCAGCGGCCCTAGTGGGTGTGATCGACCGGGCCGTCGCCGTGCTGGTGCGGCCGCTCCCCGAACAGGGCTCGGCCCACCCGGACGATCGTCGCGCCTTCTTCGATCGCGACCTCGAAGTCGGCGGACATGCCCATCGACAGCTCCGGGCCGAGGGTCGACCCACCGGGGCCGCCGGATCGAAGACGTGCCGCCAGCTCGCGGAGGGCGACGAAGGTCGGTCGAGCCGCCTCGGCGGCCTCGACCAGGCGGCCGATCGTCATCAGCCCACGGACATCGAGCGCGTCGAGCGCGGCCAGCCGGTCGAGGGCCTCGGGTAGCGCGTCCGGCTGGAAGCCGGCCTTGGCCGGGTCGTCGTCGACGTTGACCTGGAGGAGCACTGGGTAGCGATTTTCCGGGCCAGCCGCTCGGACCTCGCGCGCGAGGCGGTCGAGGCGCTCGGCCAACGCGACCGATTCGACCGACTGGATGGTCTCGTAGACCTCGAGCGCCCGGCGCGCCTTGTTGGACTGCAGCGGCCCGATGAGGTGCCAGCGCGCACCCGGTACCTCGGCAGCCTTGGCGACCCCCTCCTGCACGCGGTTCTCGCCGAGGAGCGTCAGCCCGGCCGCCACCGCGTCGCGCAGCCGGGTCGGATCGACGGTCTTGGAGACCGCCACCAGGGTCACGTCGGCGGGTGAACGGCCGGCCCTGGAGCACGCGGCGGCGATGCGGGCGAGCACGTCGGCCCGAGCCGCGACGAACGCGGCGACACCGGCTGGGGCTTCGGTCATCTCAGCACTGGGGCCGGCCCGTGCCGGCGCGGATCACTTGCGGCGCAGGAAGCTCGGGATCTCCAGATCGTCCGCGTCGTAGGTCGTCTGCCGGGTCGGGGCCGGGACATCGCCGACCGATCGCTCGACCCGGGGCGACGACACGACCGCCGCGGCCTCGTCCCCGAAGTCCGGCGTGCTGAACGGGCTGCCGTCGGTGGCCTCCTGGCGCTGGCGCTGGAGCTCCTCGAGGAAGTCGCGCTCGTGGGAGGCGCGGCCGGAGGACGACGTATCCATGACGCCGGTCGATTCTCGGTGGGCAGCCTGGCGCTTCTTGCCGCCGTCGAAGCCCGTCGCGATGACGGTGACCATGACCTCTTCGCCGAGCCGCTCGTTGAAGCTCGTCCCGAAGATGATGTTGGCCTCCGGGTCGGCGGCCTCCTTGATCGTCTCGGCCGCCTCGTTGACCTCGTAGAGGGACAGGTTCGACGAGCCGGTGATGTTCCACAGGATGCCTTGGGCGCCGTGGATGTCGAGCTCGAGGAGGGGGCTGGCGATGGCCTGCTGCGCGGCCTCGACGGCACGGTTCTCGCCGGTCGCTCGGCCGATGCCCATCAGCGCCGAGCCCGCGTCCTTCATGATCGCGCGGACGTCGGCGAAGTCCTGGTTGATGAGCCCGGGCATCGTGATGATGTCGCTGATGCCCTGGACGCCCTGGCGCAGCACGTCGTCGACGACGCGGAACGCATCGAGGATGCTCGTGTTCTTCTGGACGACGTCCTTGAGCCGGTCGTTCGGGATCGTGATGAGCGCGTCGACCTGGGCCTTGAGCTCCTCGGCCGACTTCTCGGCGACGAGCTTGCGCTTGTTGCCCTCGAACGCGAACGGCTTCGTGACGACGCCGATGGTCAGCGCACCGGCTTCCTTGGCGATCTGCGCCACGACCGGCGCGGCGCCGGAGCCGGTCCCGCCGCCGAGGCCTGCGGTGATGAACACCATGTCCGAGTCGGCGAGCGCCGCGGCGATCTTCTCGGAGTCCTCTTCGGCCGAACGCTGTCCGAGCTGCGAGTCGCCGCCCGCCCCGAGCCCGCGGGTGACCTTGTCACCGATGCGGATCTTGTGCGGCGCATCGGACTGCAGGAGCGCCTGGGCGTCCGTGTTGCAGGCGATGAACTCGACGCCCATCATCTCGGCCCGGATCATCCGGTTGACGGCGTTGCTACCGCCACCGCCGACGCCGATGACGCGGATCAGCGCGAAGTTCTCGGAATCGGAACGCAACGGCATCGGTTCTCCTCCGGCGACCCTCGGGGGCGCATGGCGTCTGGCAGAGCGTCGGGACCCGGCGGGCGCTCGTCCGGCCGGATCGGCTTGGGTTGGGCGGGAGTATAGCGCCGACCTGTCGAGTCCGGGGATCGGACGACGGTCGACCGGCGCCCCGGCGGTGCACCCCGGCACCGTGAACTGCCGGCACGGGCGAGGCACGGTCCGAGGCGCGGTCCGGGGGCGCGGTCCCCTATCCGGCCAGGAAGCTCACACGGACGGTCCGCGTCGCGTTGTCGGCGTTGGGGTCCAGCAGGCAGATGGACTGCCAGGTCCCGAGCGCGAGCTGTCCGCCCAGCACGGGCACGGTCAGGGACGGCGCCGCCAGCAGCGGCAGGACGTGGTCGGCGCCATGGCCCGGCGAGCCGTGTCGATGCCGGTATAACCGGTCCTCGCGCGGCAGCAGCCGGTCGAGCGCGTCGATGAGGTCGTCGTCCGAGCCCGCCCCGATCTCGACGATGACCAGCCCGGCGGTCGCATGCGGGACGAAGATCGAGAGCAAGCCATCGGCCGCCTCGATGTCGGACAGGAACGCGGTGCAGGCCGCGGTCAGGTCGGCCAGGCCGCGCGCCGAACCGGTCCGGACCGTGAGCTCGCGAGTCTCTACGGGAAGATGCTCCGTAGCGCGTCGCGGATCCGCCCGAGCCCGCCCATGGCCGGCGCGGACTCATAGCGCAGCGGTTCGCCGCCGGCCAGCGTCGTCGCGCCCCACTGGAGCAACCCGACCCCGGTCGAGTACGCCGGGGTCATGAGGGTGTCGACGAGGCCGCCGATGTTGGATGGCCCGGCGACCCGGACCGGCATCTCGAGGACCTCGCGGCCGAGCTCGGCGATGCCCGACAGCTGCGACGCGCCGCCGGTCAGGATGATGCCGGCCGGCAGCTGGCGGACGCCCGCGGCGCGGATCTCGTTGCGCAGCAGCTCGAATGTCTCGCGCATCCGCGCCTCGATGATCTGGCACACCTCGAGGCGGCTGACCGTCCGCCCGGCCTCCTCGCCGAGGACGCTGACGTTGATCTCCTCGTCGTCGCCCACCGCCTTGAGGTCGGCCGAGCCGTGCCGGATCTTGAGCTCCTCGGCGACGGCCAGCGACGTCTTGAGGCCGATCGCCACGTCGTTGGTGACGTTATTGCCACCGACCGGCAGGACGCGCGTATGGAAGGGCGAGCCTTCCTGGAACAACGCGAGATCGATCGTGCCCGCGCCGATGTCCGCGACCGCGACCCCCAGCTCCTTCTCGGTCTCGTTGAGCACCGCGTCCGCCGATGCCAGGGAGTTCACGACGAGCTCGTCGATCTTCACGCCGGCCGCGGCCACGCACTTGGACAGGTTCTGGACCGCGGTCGCGGAGGCCGTGACGATGTGGGTCTCGACCTCGAGGCGCAGGGCGCTCATGCCGAGCGGGTCCTTGACCCCTTCCTGGCCGTCGACACTGAACCCGCGCCGCTCGACGTGCAGGACCTCGCGGTTGGACGGGATCGGCACGGCACGGGCGACCTCGATAGCCCGGTTGACGTCCTCGCGCGCGACCTCCCGGTGATGTCCGGTCACGGCCACCTGGCCCGGGGAGTTGAGGCTCTCGACGTGTTGGCCGCCGACGCCGACGAAGGCGCGGTCGATCTTCCAGCCCGACAGGCGCTCGGCGCGTTCCACCGCGTCCGCGATCGAGCGGACGGTCTGGTCGATATTGATGACAACGCCCTTCTTGAGGCCGGATGCCGGGACGGTCCCGTGGCCCATGATCGTCAGCCGCCCGTCGCGACTCACCTCGCCGATGAGCGCGCAAACCTTGCTGGTGCCGACGTCGATGCCGACCAGGACCGCTTCTCGTTCCACCGTTCCGTTCGTCTCCGTTAGCTGCCGGCGCGCCCGGTCCTAGAGGAAGTGACGTCGGATGAGCGCCACGTTATCGAAGATGCGCAGCCCGAAGGTGATGAGGGCCACGAGGTACAGGTCCAGGCCGAGCCGGTCGCCGATGAACGTCAACAGGACCGCGATGATCGCGTTGACCAGGAACCCACTGATGAAGATGCGATTGTCGTAGACCCCGTCGAGCTCGGCCCGCACGGCACCGAGGACCGAATCGAGCGCGGCAAGGATCGCCACGGCCGAGTAGCGGCTGAGCTCGAAGCCGACGTTGATGTTGAGGACGAGCCCTGCCAGGACGCCCACGAGGAGCCCAAGCAGGGGTAACAGCACGTGGTCGACGTCCTCGCTCTTCGTGGATTTCAAGCAAGGCTATCACGGCGCAGGGCTCGCGCTCGGGCGTGGCACGGCCTTGACGGTGTACGTGCCGTCCGTCTCCGAAGCGAGGATCAGCCGGTCGACCAGCGGCTCACGACCGATGAGCAGGCTGCGCAGGAGGCGGACCTGGCCCGGGATGAGCTCGGGTGTGCGCAGGCTGAGCGTGTAGAACCCGAACACCGCCGACCAGCCCTGCGGGCGAGCGCGCAGGATGAACCCGTTGGCGTCGCCGACGATGACCGACAGCTCGCTGGCTTCGCTGCCGACGTCGGCGGGCACGAGGGACGCCAGGCGCGTCGCTGCATCGAGGTCGACGGGCTCCAGGTGGCCGCCGATCGACAGCCCGGCCGAGGTCGCGCGTCGATCCTCGACGACGGGCAGGGCCGCCACCCCGGCCGGCGGGACGTCGCCGAGGAGGGCGAAGAGCCGGCCATCGACATCGACCAGGTAGCGCCGTGCGCCGACGCGCCAGATGAGGATCGGCGCGCGCTCCTCGAGCCGTACCAGGAGGCTGCCTGGCAGGCGGACGGCGATGTCGACGCGCCGAACCGTCGGCAGGTCGAGGAGCCGGCGCTCCAGCGGAGCGGTGTGCAGGCCGAACAGGTTCCTGCCGCGGACGTCCTCGAGACTGCGATCGACGGCCGCGGCGTCGGTGTACGCGGCGCCCTCCAGGCGGACATCCTGGAACTCGAAGGCGGACGAGTTGGCTACGCCGTAGACCGCGGCGGCGGCGAGCAACATGGCCAGCAGCGCCCCGGCCCGGATCCGCGACAACCCGGCCGACGCGCGCCGCACGCTGCGGGTCCGCCGAATGGGCGACGCCGTGTGCGGCTTGCGGGACGCGGGGAGGACCGGGGGCGGCGGCGCGCGGCGGATCGGTGTACGCGGGGTCACCGGGGCAGGTCGCCGGACCCAAGCCGCGTTCGTGGGCGGTGCGCGTGCCGTTCGAGCCCCAGCTCCACGATCCGGATGCACACGTCCGTGAAGGTGTAGCCGCCTTCCGCGGGCATGGTCGGGAAGAGGCTGATCGGGGTGAATCCTGGGATCGTGTTGATCTCCGAGACGACGATCCGCTCGCCCGCCACCAGGAAGTCGATCCTGGCGAAGCCTTCCGCCCCGATGGCGCGATACACGTCGCGTGACAGCTTGTGGAAGATCGCCCGCTCGCGGTCGTCGACCTCCGCCTTGGTCGAGGTCTCGGACAGGCCTGGCGTGTACTTGGCGGCGTAGTCGTAGAACTCGTTGCCACTGACGATCTCGCCCGGACCGAAGATCTCGAGGCGTCCGGGGTCGTTGCCGATGACCGCCACCTCGAGGTCGCGGGCACCGGGCAGATACGCCTCGACGAGGGCCACGGTGTCGTAGCGCAGCGCGAGGTCGATGGCGGCGGCGAGCTCGCCCGGCGCGTGCACCAGCGTCATGCCGACCGAGCTCCCGAGGCCCGATGGCTTGACCATCAGCCGCGGGTCGGGCAGGCCGGCCGAGAACGCGGTCATCTCCCGCTCGATGCTCGCGCGGTCGGCCGCCCAGCGCTCCGCGCGGACCTCGCGCCAGTCGACCACGGGCAGGCCGAGCCCGCGGCACATCCGCTTGAACAACGCCTTGTCCATCCCGAGCGCGGAAGCCGCGACCCCGGAACCGGTGTAGGCCAGGCCGGCGGCGTCCAGCATCGCCTGGATCGTGCCGTCCTCCCCGAACGGGCCGTGGAGGCCGATCACGACGACGGGCGCCGGGGCGGCGGCGGCCAGACGATCCAGTGCGGCGCCGACGGTGACCGGACCCTCCGCACCGAGTGCGAGCGGGTCGTCGTACGCAGCCGCCGGGCGGTCGTCGCGCCGATGGTCGGCGGGCAGCCACCACCACGCCCCGGCGAGGTCGATGAGGACCTGGCGCACGGCCCCGCCGGCGTCGGCGAGCGCGCCCGCGATGGCGGTGCCTGACACGATCGAGACGTCGTGCTCGGCCGATGGGCCGCCAAGGAGGACGACGATCGGCGGCAGGGCGCTCCCGCGGGCCCTGACGTCGGTCTCCGTCATGGCGGCCACGGCCAGCCGTCCCAGTCGCCCAGGAACTCGATCTCGAACGCCAGGTCGACGCCGTGGCGTTGTGCGACGACGGCCCGGACGTGGTCGCCGAGCCGGCGCACGTCCGCGGCCGTGCCCTTCTGGTCGTTGACGATGAAGTTCGCGTGCTTCTCGGACACGACAGCGCCCCCGATCCGGTGGCCCTTGAGGCCCGCTTCCTCGATCAGGCGCCCGGCCGAGTCGTCCGCTGGATTGCGAAACACGCTCCCTGCCGAGGGCAGCCCGAGTGGCTGGTGGGCCTGGCGCCAGCGGCGGATGTCGTCGAGGCGGGCCTTGATCACGTCCGGCTCCGCCGGGCCCAGCTGGAACGTGGCTTCGAGCACCAGTTCCGGCGCCATCCCCGGGCGACCGTGCTTGAGCCGGCTGTCGCGATAGGCGAGCCCGAGCTCCCCTGCCGGGACGATCGCCTCGTGGCCCTCCGGATCGAGCACCCGGGCCGAGACGAGCACGCTCGCGATGTCGGCCTCGTGGGCGCCCGCGTTCGCCCAGACGGCGCCGCCGACCGAGCCCGGGATGGCCAGGCCGAACTCGAGGCCCGTCAGGCCCGCCTTCTGGCTTTCGGTGGCGGCGCGCGCCATCGGCGTCCCGGCTTCAGCCGTGTAGCGGTCGCCGTCCACCCGAGAGCCCTCGGCGCGGTCCTGGATGACGAGGCCGCGCACCCCGCGGTCGCTGATCACCACGTCGCTGCCCCGCCCCAGCACGAGGTGGGGGATGGCGCGCGCGCGCGCGAACCGGACGATGGAGCGCAGCTCGAAGATGTTGTGCACCGTCGCGAACAGGTCGGCCGGTCCACCGACGCGCATCGTGGTGAACCGCGCGAGCGGCTCATCGCGCGAGGTCTTGACCCCGATCCGACGCTGGATATCCGTCCCGACCGCGATCGGATCGAACGCGCCCGTCACCGTCACGTGGGCAAGCCGCGCGAGCGGCGCTCGATGAGGTCCGGGTCGGGCAACGGCTCGCGCGCGGCGACGGCGAGCACCAGGTCGGCGACCGCGTCGGCGGCGCCGGGACGGCCCAGCTCGCGTGCGGCGGCCGCCATCGCGACGTGGGCAGCCGGGTCGTCGAGCAGGGCGGCCGCCTCGAGCAGGGCGGCGGCATCGAAGTCCTCGTCATCGACCAGGCGGGCCGCCCCCGCCTCCACCAGCTCGCGGGCGTTGGCTCGTTGATGGCCGGCGGCATGTGGGTACGGGACGACCACGATCGGCAGGCCCAGCGCGGTCACCTCGGCCAGCGTGGAGGAACCGCCACGGCCGACCACGAGGTCCGCGGCGGCGAGCGCGGCCAACATGTCGTCGCGCAGGAACGGGTGCGGCCGGTAGCGACCCCGCAGGTCGGTGGGCAGCGCCTCGCGCGCCGCCAGGGCGGCGGCGTACCCGTCCTCGCCGGTGACGTGGATGACGGCGACCCGTTCGACGAGTTTCGGCAGCGCTTGGACCACCGCGCCGTTGAACCGGCGCACGGCCTGCGACCCGCCGAAGATCAGGAGAACGCGCAACCCGGGTGGCACGCCGAGCCGTGCGCGTGCCGCCTCACGGTCGACGTCGCGGGTGTCGCGGATGGGCGTGCCCGTCACGTAACAGGGGCGCCCGGCCGCCCCCGACGCCAGTGCCGCGCAGGTCGCCTGGAACGAAACGGCCAGGACGTCAGCAAGTCGGGCCGTGGCCCGGACGGCCCGACCCGGGATGACGTTGCCGTCCCACAGCACGACCGGGATGCCGAGCGGGGCCGCGGCGAGGAGGACCGGCACCGCGACGTAGCCACCGGTCGTGAAGATGGCGTCCGGTCGCTCCGAGGCGAGGAGCGCGGCCGCCTGCGGCACGGACGCGCCCAGCCGCAGCGGATCCAGGACCGCGTGCGGCCCGAGATCCACCGTTCGCAGCGAGCGCAGCGCGAGGCGGCGCAGGGGGATACCCGCCGCCGGTACGAGGCTCGCCTCGAGCCCGCGGTGACCACCGAGCCAGGAAAGCTCAGCGGCGTCCGGTCGGGCGCGAAGCGAGCTGGCGACGGCCAGCGCCGGGTAGATGTGCCCGCCCGTCCCGCCGGCGGCGATCAGCACTCGCATCGTCGTTCCAGGTCCCCTTTTCGATGGTCTCGCGCGAGATCGAGAGCAGGATCCCGACCGCGGCAAAGCTGATGATGAGCGATGAGCCCCCGGCGCTGATGAACGGCAGGGTGATGCCGGTGATCGGTACCAGTGTGACCACGACCGCGATATTGATGAACGCCTGGATACAGAGCCAGCCGGTGATGCCGGCCGCCAGCAGCGCCCCGAAGGTGTCCGGTGCGGACAGCGCGATGCGGATCCCGGAGTACGCCAGGAGCAGGAACAGGCCGATCACGATGACCGCCCCGATCAGCCCGAACTCCTGGCCGATCTCCGCGAAGATGAAGTCGTTGAACGCGTTCGGGACGGCGATGACGCTCTGGCCCAGGCCACGCCCCAGGATCCCGCCGGCGCCGAGCGCGAGCAGCCCCTGGACCGTGTGGAAGCCCTCGCGAAGGGGATCCGACCAGGGGTCGAGCCAGGTCCGGATCCGGTCCATCTGGTAGCCCTGCAGGCCGGCCACGATCATCGCCATGAACCCCGCCGCGCTCAGCACGCCGAGATGGAACAGGTTGGCGCCGGCGATGAAGAACATCGTGAATGCGGTGAGGGCGATGACCGTCGTCGTCCCGAGGTCGGGCTCCTTGAAGACCAGCGCGATGATCGGCGCGATGATCACGAGGAAGGGCACGGTCCCACCCCAGAAGCCGCGCACCTTGGTCCCGCGCTTCGCGAACCAATGGGCGAGGTAGATGACGATC
>JAXDKY010000021.1:0-6194 GCA_034666885.1 Chloroflexota bacterium | reverse complement strand
CGAGCACGGCCTGATCCCGCTTCATCGGCTCGATCTCTCGGCCGTGACGCTGCCCCAGCCATTCGTCAAGGACGAGCTGGCCGCCGCGGCCGACCAGACGCCGGTGGGCTGGCTCAACTACATGGCGCCGTTCGAGTTCCCGGACCGCCAGGGGAGTGAGCTCCAGAAGCTGCTCGCCGGCGAGACGACCCTCGACGCGTACATGACGTTCCTGCAGAAGACCTACGACGCCGCCATCGCGGCGGCCCAGTAGGTCCGAGCGATCAACGGTCGCCGGCGCCCCTGGGTGTCGGCGACCACCCCCATCTATTGGGAGGCAGGGTGACCGGGCAACCGATCCGGATCGGCATCATCGGCGCCGGCAGTGTCATGCAGGGCGGGTACCTGGCCCAACTCCAGCGGCTGCGTGGCCGTGGCCTGGTCGAGCTCGTCATCGCTGCCGACCGTCATGCCGATCGACGAGACCTGATCCAAGGGCTCGGGATCCCCCGATTCACGACGGATGCTCGCGAGGTCCTAGATGACCCAGCGGTCGACCTGGTCGTGATCCTGACGTCCAATCCATCGCATGCGAAGCTCGCCGCCGGCGCCCTCGAGCGTGGCAAGCACGTCCTCGTCGAAAAACCGATGGCGACGACCCTGGCGGAAGCCGACCACCTGGTCGAGCTCGCCGAGCGAGCCCCAGGGCTTCTGCTCTGCGCGCCACACGTCATCCTGAGTCCGACGTTCCAGACCATCTGGTGGCGCCTCAAACGCGGCGAGATCGGTCGCGTTCATCTCGCCCGTGCTCGCTACGGCTGGGCAGGACCAACCTGGACCAGGTGGTTCTACGAAGCGGGCGGGGGAGCCCTGTTCGATGTCGCCCTCTACAACGTCACCGCGTTGACCGCGCTCCTCGGGCCCGTGCGCCGGGTCGTAGCGATGACCGGCGTGGCGGTCCCGGATCGACTCGTCGCCGGCGAGCCCATCGTCGGGCAGGTCGAGGACAACGCGCACGTGCTCCTCGATTTCGGGGACGTGACCTTTGCCTCGGTGTCAGCGGGCTTCACGATGCAGCAGTACCGAAACCCCGCGATCGAGCTCTACGGGTCGACCGGTACGATCCAGATGCTCGGCGACGACTGGGCGCCGCAGGGCCACGAGGTCTGGCAGCGGGAGGTGGGCGCCTGGCGATCGTACAAGGACCTCGACCCCGGCTGGGCCTGGACGGACGGGTTGCGCCACCTCGTCGACTGCATCCGCGACGGAACGAACCCACTGATCTCGCCCCGCCATGCCCGCCACGTGCTCGAGGTCGTGCTGGCCGCCAAGGAAGCCGCCCAGACCGGTCGCGCGCAGGCGATCGCAACCACATTCGACGCGATCGACTTCGCGCCCCCAGCCGATGACGAGCCGGTGCACCTCATGCACGACCTGCGGCGATGAACGGCCCGACGGGCGCCAAGGCCCCGCGCCTGTTCCTGGGGCTCGATGGTGGCAAGTCCAAGACCGTCTGCCTCATCGCGACAGAGGCGGGGGAAGTCGTCGGCTGGGGTCGGGCGGGCAACGCCGACGATTCGACCGTGCCATTCGATGCGGCCATATCGGCCGTCGCGGACGCCGTCAGGGCCGCCCTGGATCGCGCGGGCGCGTCCGCGGACGCCGTCGAATCGGCCTGCTTCGGGCTTGCCGGGGTGGCGTTCCCCGAGGACGCCGTTCGGTTCGAGGAGGCCGTGCGGACTCGCGTCCAGTTCCGTGATGTGCTGGTCTGCAACGACGCCCTCGTGGCCCTGAGGGCCGCCTCGGTCGATCGAACGGGCATCGTCATCTCGGCTGGGACCCATCTGAGCGTGGCCGTGGGCACCTCGACGGGTGAGACGTGGTTCTCGGGTTGGGCCAGCGTCGACGGGGCCGGCGGGGGCGAAGCCGGACGTCGCACCATGTGGGCGGTCCTTCACGCGGCCGACGGTCGCGGGCCGGCAACGGCTCTCAGCGGCGCGGTCGCCGCCGCGACGGGGGAGGGGCCCGATGCCCTCCTCCGGCGGATCGCGCGCGGCGATGCCGATGAGCCATTCCTGGCCGGCCTAGCCCCCGTCTTGTTCCGGACAGAAGCCATCGGCGGCGATGCGGTCGCGCGCGAGATCATCACTGGCCTGGGGCAGGAGATGGCCACGTGGGTGACCGGCCTGCGGGCACGGTTCGACCTTCGCGACCGGCCGATCGTCTATCTCGCCGGCGGCCTGTTCCGAGCCCAGGGCACGCTGCTGACCGACCGGCTCGCGCAGGAGGTCCACCGCACGGACCCCGCCGTCGCGTTCCAGCGAATCCAACGCGAGCCGGTCGCGGGCGCGGTGCTCGAGAGCATCGCGCGAAGCGGCATCGCCATCAACGACCTCGTCGCCGATCGCCTGATTGCGAGCGGTCCGGGGCCATCCTTCTACGACACGACGTCCCAACCCGCCTGAACAACCGATCTACGGAGGCTCCATGGACTACGCACCGTCGCCCCGCCCAACGTTCGACGGGCCTGCTCACATCCCGTACGCGAACGTGACCCGTCACCTCTGGGGCGACCCGACGTCGGGCGAGGTCGCCGATTGGATCTACGTGTCGAGCAGCCGGATCCACCAGATCGTGTTCGGGCTGCCACCGGGCGGCGCGTTCCGGCATTCGGAGCAGTTCCGCACGGTGTTCGCCGCCGACGAGGTGCTGGTCGTCCTCGATGGGCTGATGATCATCGCCAATCCCGAGACGGGCGAGGTCCACCGGGTCGAACCAGGTGAGGCCGCGTTCTTCCGCAAGGACACCTGGCATCACGTGTTCAACCACAGCGACCGCGAGCTCCACGTGCTGGAGATGTTCGCGCCGCCGCCGGCCTCGGGCGCATCCGGCGCATACGCCCGGTCGCGGCCGTTCCTCGAGCAGTCCCGCTACGAGCGGCCGGCGCTCAAGGGACGTTGGCCGATCGCCGGCCAGGAGGAGCGGGCATCCGAGACGATCCGCGTACTCCGTCCGGCAGACGTCTTGTGGTCACTCCAGGGCACCCGGCAGGAGGCGCTGATCGGCACGCTCGTCAGCACCGAGCAGCTCGCCGTATCGGTCGTGGAGCTTCTGCCGGGTCGATCGACGGACGCGACGGTGCACGCCGGAGACGGATCGGTCTACGTCCTGGACGGTCGACCGAACGTCGAGGTCCTCGACCCGGTCGGGCCGCGCTGGTCCGAGCTCGACCCACGCGATGGGTTCTTCCTCCCGATGGGCACCTCCTACCGGTTCCGCAACTTCTCCGACGGCCTGGTCCGGATCGTGCTGGCGGTCGCCCCGGGCGGCTAGGCTTCGACCCAGCATGGACAAGGTCCTCGTCATCGACCCGGCACTTGCGCCATTCGTCGACCGGCTCGCGGCGAGCCTGCCGCAAGGCATCACCATCGATATCGTCAGCGATTTCAGCGACGAGGATCTCGCTCGACGTGCAGCCGATGCGACGATCTTCATCGACGCTCGCCGACGGATCGACGGTTCGACGCTGGCGATGGCACCGAACCTTCGATTCATCCAGTTCATGGGCGTCGGCTTCGATCCGGTGGACCGTGGAGCGGCGGCGTCCGCCGGCGTCGCCGTCGCCTACATGCCGGGAGTGAACCGGATCGGCGCCGCCGAACACACGGTGATGCTGATGCTCGCGCTGCTCAAGCGTGTGGCGCTTACGGAAGCGATGACGCGCGACGGCCGGTTCGTGCCGAGCGACATCATCGTTGCCGGGATCGACGACCTGGCCGACGCGACCGTCGGGCTCCTCGGACTCGGCCAGATCGGCAGCGCGGTCGCGGAACGTCTGGCCCCCTTCGGCCCGACCATCGTGTACCACACCCGCCAGCCGCTCGCGGACGCCGAGAGGCGGCTCGGCGCCAGCTACGTGTCGTTCGAGGAACTCCTGCGGCGATCGACGATCGTGAGCCTTCACCTGCCACTCAGCGCGGAGACCCACCACCTGATCGGCGCGCCCGAATTTGCCTCGATGCCGCCCGGGTCGTACCTCATCAACGTCGGTCGTGGCGGCCTCGTGGATGAAGCCGCGCTACGAGCGGCGATCACCAGCGGGCACCTTGCCGGAGCCGGCCTTGACGTCGTCGAGGGTGAGATCGAAGGCATCAACCCGTTCGCCGACCTCCCGCAGGTGATCGTGACCCCGCACGTGGCTGGCGGCAGCCGAAACAGCATGCGCAACGTCGTGGAGCGGTGCACCGACAACATCAACCGATACCTGGCCGGGGAACCGCTTCGGGACCTGCTGCCGGCACCGACGGATTAGGCTTCAGGCACTAACGCGCCTTAGGGAGGCCGCCATGGCGAATCTGGTCGTCCACTTCGAGATCCACGCGTCGGAGCCGCAGAAGCTGATCCACTTCTATTCGAATCTCCTCGGCTGGAAGTTCCAGGAGTACGGCGGCGGCGAGCAGCCGTACTGGGTAATCGATACCGGCGAGGGCGCGATCGGCAACGTCGCGGGCCAGCCGGGCCTCGGCATCAACGGTGGTCTGACCCAGCGCCAAGGTCCAGGTCCCGAGTACGGGGCGCCGGTCAACGGCTGCAACTTCGTCGTCGGCGTTGATGACGTCGACGAGCTGATGCGTCTCGGCCTCGAGCTTGGCGGGATCGAAGCGCTGGCGGCGACCGACTGGCCGGGGATCGGCCGCGGTGGCTACCTGCTCGATCCTGACGGCAACGTCTTCGGCCTCCTCTCGCCGGTCATGTCCGACGGGACGGTCGCGATGGGCGCCGGCGCGGAGGCGTAGGAGCCACGGCCTGTCGCGAGGCACAATCCCGCCATGGTCGATCTCGCGGTCATCGGCGCTGGGGCGGCGGGCACGTACGTCGCTCACGAGATGCTGCGACAGCGGCCCTCGTGGTCGGTCGAGCTGTTCGAGCGTACGGATCGGATCGGGGGACGCCTCCACTCGGTCGCCGTGCCCGGTTCGAAGCACCCCATCGAGCTCGGCGGGATGCGCTACCTCCGAGGCCATCGCCACGTCGACCGTGTCGTGGCAGAACATGGACTGGCGACGCATCCCTTCGACATCGCCCGAGGGCCGGACCGCACGTTCCTCCGCGGCGTCACTGCCGATGGATCCGGCGATCCCGGAGGTGGAGCGGGATACGACTTGATCAGCGAGGAAGCTGGGCGCTCGGCGGATGACCTGATGGGACGGGCCTTCGAGCGGATCGTGCCCGGCGCGACGAGCATGGACGCTGAGGCCTGGTCGGTGGCCCGCGCGAACCTGCGGCACCAAGGACGAGCGCTGACGGACTGGACGATCGGGGACGCCTTGGCCAGCGTCTTGAGCGCGGAAGGGCATCGCTTCGTCAGCGACGCGTTCGGATACGACTCCGGCAACGTCGGTCAGAACGCTGCCGATGCCATTCCGTACTTCCTGGGGGCCGGCCACCCGAGCGGCGAAGCCCGATCCCCGGACGACGGCATGCAGCAGATCCCGCTCGCGCTGGCCGCTGCGTTCCAGGGCCGGGGCGGGGTGATCCGGCTCGAGCACGAGCTCGAGAGCATCGACGTGCACGACGACGTCCAACGGCTCACGTTCGCGAACGGCCGGTCGGTGTCGGCGCGCCGAGTCGTCCTGGCCATGCCGGCTCCCGCGCTTCGTCGCCTCGCGCCGCGCGTCGAGGCCCTACGCGGCGATCGCGTGCAGGGGATGCTCGGTTCCGTCGACGCCTGGTCGGCCGTGAAGCTCTATCTCTGGTTCGACCGACCGTGGTGGCGCGCCGACGCGTTTCTCGGGATGCGGGTGACCACCGATCTGCCGCCTCGAAAGCTGTTCGCGTTCGACGAGGCCGGCCTGGACGGCTCGGACGCCCCGGCGATCCTGCTCGCCGCCTACGCCGACGGTCGCGCCGTCGAACGCTGGGCGCCGCTTGCCGACGGAGGTGCACCGGGCGCTGCGGCCTCTCCCGCGATCCTCGACGCCGCCGCAAAGGAACTCCGTGCGGTCTTTCCGTCGATCGCGACGATTCCCGCTCCCGTCGGATCGGCGTTCAAGCATTGGGGTGCCGACCCACTCGAGTGCGCCTGGCATTACTGGCGCGCCGGCGCCGACTCCGTTCAGGTCATCGCCGACATGGCGCAGCCCAGCCCGAATTACGAGCTCTACGTCTGCGGTGAGGCGTACTCACGCTGGCAGGCGTGGGTTGAAGGTGCGCTC
>JAXDKY010000020.1:0-5149 GCA_034666885.1 Chloroflexota bacterium | reverse complement strand
GCCTGCAGGTGCGCCTCGATGATCTCGAGCTCGCCCTCGCCGAGGGCGGCCAGGTGGAGCAGCTCGTGGACCGGGATGTCCTGCTCGATCGAGCCGAGGATCATCCGGGTCGGGCTCACCAGCTCGTCGACGCCGAGGTGCCGGAACAGCGGTTCGTTCTTGGGGTTGTTGACGCGGGCGATCGTGCGCGGCACGTCGAAGTGGTGCTTGGCCATCTGGCAGATGACGAGGTTGTCCTCGTCGTCGCCGGTCACGGCAGCCACGACGTCGGCCCGGTTGCAGCCGGCCTCGCCGAGGTACTTGCCCTCGCACCCGTCGTGCGGGATCACGATCGAGCCGATCTCGTCGGTGATCTGCCGGGCGCGCGTCCCGTCCTTCTCCATGAGGGCCACCTCGTGGCCCGAATCGATCAGTTCCTTGGCCAGGTAGTACCCGACCTTGCCGCCACCGACGACCAATACGAACACGTCAGGCCTCCACGGCCGCGCGCGGCGCGGCGGTTGCTTCGTCAGCGCCACCCGGCGCATGGGTGTCATCGGCGTGTGCGCCGGTCTTGTGGTGGCCGGTCGCCGTCAACAGGGTCGGTAGCCCGGAGGGCGGGAAACCGAGCTGCGCGTTCATGGCGTCGACCATGAGCCCGGTCCGGCACAGGGTCGCGATACCGAGCTCGGCGTAGGCCATGGCCCGCACCGGGTCGTTGATCTTCGCGATCACGCGCGGGATGCCGAGCGCCTCGACCGCGAGCTGGGCGGACATCACGTTGCGGTTGTCGCCTTCGGTCATGGCGACCAGGACGTCCGCGCCCTCGGCGCCGGCCCGGCGAAGGACGTCCTCGTCGGTGCCATCGCCGCGCACGGCCGTGCCGCCGAAGGTCGTCGGCAGGCGTTCGAAGGCGCGGGTGACGATGTCGAGCACGATCACCTCGTGCCCGGCGGCGTCCCACAGTTCCGCGGTGGATGCGCCGACTCGGCCGCACCCGACGATGACGATCTTCACGATGGTTCCTCGCTCATGGGCTCGCGCGCCACCCAGACGGCGCACGGTGCGTTCTGCAGGATGTAGGGGACGGTCCGACCGATGTCGAACTCCCCGCCGAACCGCTTACGGTACGGCAGGCCGACGACGAGCAGGTCCGCCCCCCGTTCGGTGGCCTCATCGACGATCGCGGCCCCGACGTCGCGGGCCTGGAGCAGGACCGGTTCGAGCACCATCTTGTGCTCCTCCGCGATGGCCTCGGCGGAGTCGAGCACGTGCTGGACCTCCTCGGAGCGTCCGGCGATGTCCGCGTCCAGCGGCAGGGTCCAGTCGATCTCCACCACGTGGACAGCGATCAACTCCGCACCCTTGGGGGCAAGACCGACGACCAGCCGCACGATGCGGGCGTCACTGGTACCGCCGTTGAGGGCGATGACGGCCCGCCGAAAGGGCGGTGTGTCGGTGTCGGGCATTGCCGGTCACGATACCACCGCGACCGTGCGGAGACGGCCGGCGCCGCGAGCCTCAGTGCTCCCGGCGGAACGGCACGTCGGCGATGACCGTGTGCTCGCGCCCGAGGATCGCCGACTTCAGGCGCTTGGCCGTCTGGTTGTAGAGCAGCCGGTCCCACCAGTGGCGAGGGACGTACTCGGGCAGCACGACGATGGTGATCGGGTCCTCCTTGTCGGGCGGCCACGCCTGGTCGAGGACGTCGAGGTAGGCGAGGAGGGGTGAGACCACCGCCCGATACGGCGACTCGACGATGACGAGCGGCACGCCCGGGACCTGGCGTTCCCAGCGGTCACGGAGCGCTTCGGCGGCTTCCGGGTCGTCGGTCACGTAGACGGCCCGGATATCGGGGCTCATCGTCCGCCCGAAGTTCACGGCCTGGAAGACCGCCCGGTTGATGCCGTTGACCGGCACGACGACGCGCTGCTCGCGGTGCGGACCCTCGAGGATCAGGTCGTCCCGAACGTTGAGCTCGCTCTCCTGGTCGTCGTATTCGCGGCGGATGAACAGCATCATCGCGACGAGGATCGGGATCAGCATCACGACCAGGTAGGCGCCGTCGCGGAACTTGATGCTGGTGACGACGACGGCCACGATCGCCGTGGAGATGCAGCCGATCGCATTGATGGCCAGGCGCCGCCGCCAGCCGGGCGACTGCGTGCGCAGCCAGTGCCGGACCATGCCGCCCTGGGCGATGGTGAAGTCGATGAACACACCGACCGCGTAGAGCGGGATCAGGGCGTGGGTGTGCCCGCCGAAGATCACGACGAGGGACGCAGCGATGATCCCCAGCGCGACGATGCCCATCGAGAACGCCAGCCGATCGCCGCGGAACGAGAACTGGCGCGGGAAGAAGCCGTCCATCGCGAGCACCGCGCCGAGCCGCGGGAAGGCGTTGAAGGAGGTGTTCGCGGCCAGGAACAGCAGCAGGGCGGTGAACGCCTGGAACAGGTAGAAGCCGATGGAATCGCCGCCGAACACCACGGTCGCGACCTGGGCGATGACGGTCTTCTTGACCGGCTCGTCGACCGGCAGGATGCCGAAGCTCGACGCGAGGAACGTGATGCCCACGAACAGCACGCCGAGGACGCCGGCCATGACCATCAGGGTGGTCGCCGCGTTCTTCGCTTCGGGCGGTTTGAAGGCCGGCACGCCGGTCGCGATCGCTTCGGTGCCGGTCAGGGCCACGGCGCCCGACGAGAAGGCGCGCAGGAGCACGAGGATGCCCACCGCCTGGGTCGTGTCCGTGGCGGCCCTGATGGCTTCCGGCGACGGGGCGCGGTGGTCGCCGAGGACCACGATCCGGAAGACGCCCATCCCGATCATCAGGAAGGCACTGCCCAGGAAGAGGTAGGTCGGGACGGCGAAGATGTTGCCGGCCTCGCGCAGGCCGCGCAGGTTGGCGATGGTGATCAGCGCGATCGCGGCGACGCCGATGCCGACCGCGAACGGCGCGAGTGACGGCACCGCCGAGGTGATCTGCTCGACCGCCGAGGAGGTCGAGACGGCGACCGTCAGGTTGTAGTCGATCAGCAGGGCCGACGCGGCGACGAGCGAGGCGAGGCGGCCCAGATTCGCCTTCGACACGGAATACGACCCGCCTCCGGTCGGGTAGGCGATGCAAACCTGGCGGTACGAGAACGCGACGATGCCGAGCAGCAGCGCGATCGCCATGGACACGGGGATGGCATAGGTGAAGGCCGCCAGCGCCGCGCCCGCGAGCATGAACGCGCGCAGGATCTCCTCCGTCGCGTACGCTGAGGAGGAGATCGCATCCGAGCTGAAGATGGCCAGGGCCTTGACCTTGGAAAGGCGTTCGCCCGCCTCCTCCTCGGAATGCAATGGCCGACCCAGGACGATCCCGCGGATCTTGTGGATCAACTTCGCACCCGGGGTCGTCGGGATGCTCGCCGCCTCCTTGGCCGTCAGCTGGCCGGGTCCCGTGTACCGGAAATAGGGGGCATGCGGTCGATCGACCCGCACGCGCTTGTCGCCCGGCTTGCGACCCTGCAGGGAGCGTCGGCCGCCGATCACCGCCGCATCGTCACGCCCCGAACGCCAGGCGGTCCGCGAGCCGGCCGGGCAAGCCCGCGGCGCGGATGGCGTCCTGGACCGTCGCGACGTCGTAGGGCACTCGATGCCAGGTCAGCGTCCCGGCGTCGGGGTCGAGGATCAGGTAGGACGCGGCGGGATCGCCGTCGCGGGGCTGCCCGACGCTGCCCGGATTGACGAGCGCCCGGTCGGAACCGAGGTCGAGGCTGCCGCCGGTGCCAGGCTCGACGACCCGCAGCCGCTCGTCGGCGCCGAGACAGAAGGCGACCGGGACGTGGGTGTGACCGTGCAGGCCGATATCGGTCTCGAGCACGGCCAGGTTCTCGAGCGCGATCTCCGTGGTCGAGATGTACTCGCGGATCGGGTCGCGCGGGCTGCCGTGGACGAGCGTGAACCGGTCGATGGCGTGGCGCTCCGGCAGCGCCGAGAGCCAGGCCCGTGTGGTGCCGTCGATCCTGTCGCGGGTCCACGCGGCGGCGGCCCGGGCCTCGGGGTTGAACCAGTCGATCTCCGGTCCGCCCAGCGCGGCCGCGTCGTGGTTACCGCGCACGCCGATGGCGCCGACGCCGATCAACCGCGCGACGACGCCGTCAGGATCGGGGCCGTAGCCGACGACGTCCCCGAGCTGCCAGACAGCATCGACCGGACCGGCATGGGCGAGGACCGCGTCGAGGGCCACGAGATTGCTGTGGATGTCCGAGAGGACTGCGACGCGCATCGCGGCAGAGCCTAGCAGCGTCAGGGCCGCGCGACGGGCCGCGCGACGGGCCGCGCCCTCCTCACCACGGCCGCCGGCGGCGGGCGGCAGGATCGCGTGGATAGGCGTCGGGCACCCGGCCGGTTCGCCGGACGGTGACGAGTCGATGTCCGTCCAGGCCATCGACGGCCACGTCGCGCACCTCGAGCGCGCCGCCCCCCAGCGCGTCGACGGCCCGGCGAGCGGCCGCCAACTCGGCGCGGAGGTCGCCGCGCTTCCAGGCGACGAGGACGCCGCCCGGCTCGAGGAGCGGGAACGCGAGCTCGACCAGGTCCGCGGCGGAAGCGACCGCGCGAGCCGTGACGACCGACCACGTGCCCCGCTGGGCCGGCTCGGCGGCGAGGGCTTCGGCCCGGCCCGCGACGACGGCCACCCGGTCGGCCAGGCCAGTCGCGTCGACGGCGGTCTGGAGGAACGCCGCCTTCTTGCGGATCGGCTCCAGGAGGGTGACGGCCGCGCCGGGCCACGCGGCCGCGATGGGCAGGCCCGGGAACCCGCCGCCCGATCCGAGGTCGACGATCCGTTGGATCCCGTGGCCGGCATCCCGGGCTCGGAACCACGAGACCACCGAGAGGCTGTCGATGACGTGCGCCGTTGCGACGCCGGCCGGATCGCGGATGGCCGTCAGGTTGATCGCGTTGGTCCAGGCGAGCAGCAGGCGAACATGCCCGTCGATGGCGGCTCGCGCGTCGGTGTCGAGCGCCAGCCCGAGCTGGACGAGGCCGCGATCCAGGGCGTGCTCGTAGTCGTCGGGGAGGGCGGGGGTGTCCCGGACGCGCGTCGGGAGCGGCTCGCGGTCGGGTTCCACGGCACGCCTCCTATGGTTCACGTGCCACCGTCCGCGGCGCCGCTCCC
>JAXDKY010000019.1:0-16670 GCA_034666885.1 Chloroflexota bacterium | reverse complement strand
AGGGGAGCGGCGACCAGATCTTCTACCAGGGGCACGCGGCCCCCGGCATCTACGCGCGCGCGTTCCTCGAGGGCCGCCTGACCGAGGACCAGCTCGTCCCCTTCCGCCGCGAGGGTGCGCCGGGCGTCGGCCTCAGCTCCTACCCGCATCCGCGGCTCATGCCCGACTTCTGGGAATACCCGACCGTCTCGATGGGCCTCGGGCCGATCGCCGCCGTCTACCAGGCGCGCTTCAATCGGTACCTCCACAACCGCGGCCAGCTCGACACGTCCAAGTCCCGCGTCTGGGCGTTCCTCGGCGACGGCGAGACCGACGAGCCGGAATCGCTCGGCGCCCTGAGCCTGGCTGCCCGCGAGGGGCTGGACAACCTCACGTTCGTCGTCAACTGCAACCTGCAACGGCTCGATGGACCGGTCCGTGGCAACGGCAAGATCATCCAGGAGCTCGAGGCCGTCTTTCGCGGCGCAGGCTGGAACGTCATCAAGGTCATCTGGGCGCGCGAGTGGGATGACCTGTTGGCGCGCGACGTCGACGGCCTGCTCGTCCAGCAGATGAACGAGACCCTCGACGGCGAGTTCCAGAAGTTCAGCGTCGCGGGCGGCGCCTACATCCGCGAGCACTTCTTCGGGCCGGACCAGCGGCTGCGCAAGCTCGTCGAGCACCTGAGCGACGACGACCTCGCCAAGCTGCGCCGCGGCGGCCATGACTACCGCAAGGTCTACGCGGCGTACAAGGCCGCGACCGAGTTCAAGGGCGCGCCCACGGTCATCCTCGCGAAGACCGTGAAAGGCTGGACCCTGGGGGCGGGTGTGGAGGCCCGCAACATCACCCACCAGGCGAAGAAGCTCTCCGAGAAGGAGCTGGTGATCTTCCGCGACCGGCTGCAGCTGCCGATCCCGGACGCGGAGCTCAAGGACGCGCCGTATTACCACCCGGGCCCCAAGTCCGAGGAGGTCGAGTACCTGCGCGAGCGTCGGGCCGCGCTGGGCGGCTCCCTCCCCAAGCGCGTGGTCCGCGCCAAGCCGCTGCCCGCCCCCGCGCCCGAGGTCGACCAGGAATTCGCCGCCGGTAGCCAGACCGCGGTCTCGACGACCATGGTGTTCACCCGGATCCTGCGCAATCTCGTGCGCGACAAGGAGCTCGGGCCCCGGATCGTGCCGATCATCCCGGACGAGGCGCGCACCTTCGGCATGGACCCGCTGTTCAAGGAAGTCGGCATCTACGCCGCCCTCGGCCAGCGCTACGAGCCGGTGGATTCGGACCTGGTGCTGTCGTACCGCGAGGCGACCGACGGCCAGGTGCTCGAGGAGGGCATCACGGAGGCCGGCTCGATGGCCAGCCTCCAGGCGGCCGGCACGTCGTACGCCACGCACGGCCACACGATGATCCCCTTCTACATCTTCTACTCGATGTTCGGGTTCCAGCGGACCGGCGACCAGATGTGGGCGTTCGGTGACGCCCGCGGACGCGGCTTCCTCATGGGCGCGACGGCCGGCCGGACGACGCTTGCCGGCGAAGGCCTCCAGCACGACGACGGCCACAGCCACATCCTGGCCTCCACGAACCCGGCCGTCCGGGGCTACGACCCAGCGTTCGCCTACGAGCTGGCCGCCATCGTCCGCGACGGCATCGAGCGCATGTACGTCAAGGGCGAGGACCTCTACTACTACATCACGCTCTACAACGAGAACTACGCCCAACCCGCCAAGCCGGCCGGCGTCGACGAGGGCATCCTCCGCGGCATCTACCGGTTCGCCGAGGCCCCGCAGGTGGGCAAGGATGCCCACCCCGCCAGGCTCGTGGGTTCCGGGTCGATCCTC
The DNA here is from genome assembly GCA_034666885.1 of Chloroflexota bacterium. Classification (GTDB taxonomy): domain Bacteria; phylum Chloroflexota; class Limnocylindria; order Limnocylindrales; family CSP1-4; genus SPCO01. The sequence continues at coordinate 14,850 of JAXDKY010000019.1, read as the reverse complement.
AACAGCGTGATCGCCGCGCGCGACCTGCTGGCGGAGCGGTTCGGCGTGGCCGCCGAGGTGTACAGTGCGCCGTCGTTCCCGCTGCTCCGGCGCGACGCCCTGGAGGTCGAGCGGTGGAACCGGCTCCATCCGGACGCCAAGGACGCCCGCCTGCCGTACGTCACGACGGTGCTCCCCGGTGACGGCGGACCGATCATCGCCGCGACCGACTGGATGAAGGCGCTGCCGGACATGGTCGCGCGTTGGCTGCCGCCCCACTACCTGTCGCTCGGCACGGACGGGTTCGGGCGCAGCGGCACCCGCGAGGACCTGCGCGCGCTGTTCGAGATCGACCCGCCGCACATCGCCGCAGGGACGCTGGTTGCCCTGGCCCGTTGTGGCGCGATGGCCCCCAGCAGGGCGGCCAAGGCGCTTCGCGAACTCGGCATCGACCCCGACAAGATCGACCCGCTCGCGGTCTGACCGCCGGCGCCGGTCCGGGCCGGCCCGCCCGGCCGTGCTGGGTCAGTCGGGCGCCGCAGGCTCCCGCGCTTCGCGTCCTCGATACGGCTGGACCAGGAGCACCGGTCGGCGTTTGAGCGGATCCTCGACATCGACGCCGTCGTCCGCCTCGATCACGCGCAGGGTGAACCCGAACTCCGAGCCGCCTTCGGGCCGCCGAGCGGCCCACATCCGGCCACCCATCGCCTCGACGAGACTGCGACACACGAACAGCCCGATCCCGGAACCGGCCACCGCTTTAGCGCTATCCGGATCGCGATAGAACAGGTCGAAGATCCGGGGCAGCGACGCTTCGGGGACGCCCGGGCCGTCGTCGCACACGCGGATCTCCACGATGTCCTCGCGGCGCCGGGCGTCGACGACGACGTGGGTCCCGGGCGGCGTGTACTTGGCCGCGTTGCCGAGGAGGTTGCGGACGATCTGCTCCACGTACGTTGCGTCCCCGGCGACGATGGGCAGGTCGACATCGAGGGTCGTCTCGATCGAGATCGAGGGCAGCTCGGCCGCCTCGTGGGCGATGGTGTTCTCGAGGAGGTGGCGCGGCTGGAGCGGCTCCGCGTCGATCACCAGCCGGCCGCGCTCGGCGCGGCTCAGGACGAGCAGGTCCTCGACCAGGCGATGCAGTCGCTCGGATTCGGCACGCACGTCCTCGAGCATGGCCGCGCGCGCGACCTCGTCGCTGACCCGACCGGGGCGGGCCAGGATCTGGGTCAGGCCGAGGATCGTCGTGATCGGCGTTCGCAGCTCGTGGCTGATCACGTCGATGAAGGCTTCGCGGAACTCGCCCGCTCGTCGCTCCTCGACCAAGAGCTCGTCGCGTTGCTCCTCGATGCGGCGACGCTCCGTGATGTCCTGGCCGGTCCCGAGCATCATCAGCGCCCGTCCGTCCTCGTCGCGGATGATCCTGCCGGCGCCGTGCGTCCAGTGGATCGAGCCATCGGGCCAGACGATCCGGAAATCACGCGCGAAGGTGGTCGCCCCGTCAACGGACGCCTGGATGCCCGTGAGGAAGCCGTCTCGGTCGTCGGGGTGGATGGTCTCGAGGTAGGCCTCGAAGGCCGGCGCCTCTGGAGCGGGCTCGAAGCCGTGCTGGCGGAAGATCGCCTCTGACCACGTCAGGCGGCCGGCGGGGATGTCCCATTCCCAGAAGCCCGTGCCCGATGCGGCGAGCATCATCTCCAGGCGGGTGTCGCGCTGGTCGACCTTTTCCGCGAGCGCGGCGACCTCGTCGAGTGCGTCGACCAGCCGATCCCGTGCGGCGCGGCGCGAGCCCACGAGGATGACGGTGCCGGCGGCCGCGGCCAGGTACAGCACCTGGCGCACGAGATCGGCGCGGGTCACCGCCGCCCCATCCGCGCCGAGGAACAGGACGGCGTTCAGGGTCGCGGTCACGACGATCGCCGTCATCCCGCCGAGCAGGCCAGCGAACCACGCGGCGAGCACGGCCGCGACCATGAACAGGATGAAGCCGACGTCACCCTGGGCGAGTTGGTTGAGCACCGCCTTGACGACGATCGCCGCCAAGCCGATGAGCAACCCGGCCAGTGCCGCCTGGCCCGAGGCGAAGCGGACGTCACGGGACCGGGCGATCTCGCCCTTGGCCCGTCCGGCGGCGTTTGCCCCGAATCCCGGCGTGTCCTGCGTCAATCAGGTGGTCCTTCCCGTGCGTCCTCGGCGGCCGACCCGGCCGACTCGGCCGAAGTATGCATGCGCCTCGGATCAGGCGGTCGGGCGCTGAGGCGTCGACACGGACCGGGACGCGAGCGCGCTGTTAGCCGCCTGATAGATGGCGCCACCGCGGGTTGACGCCCCGCCGTGCTGGTGCCACCTACCGTCCTCACAACGGCGTCGACCCGACGCTCCGTAGCCGGCCCAGGCCGGTCAAGCCGAATCCAAAGGAGGCCCCCAGTGGACCACGACACGACAACGACGCACGATCATCTGCACGATGACGACCTGCTGAACGAGGGTCGCGGCACGGCCCCCGAGAACAAGGAAAGCGGAACCGAGGCCATGGGCGCCGGCGCCGGCCTGCTCGGCGGCGCGGCCGTCGGCATGGCCGTCGGTGGGCCCCCCGGTGCCGTCGTCGGTGGCGCGATCGGTGCCGTCGGTGGCGCGATCGCCGGTGAGGCGGCCGAAGGCGACGACGAGGCTGGTTCGGGCACGGGCGCTCTTGGTGGCGCCGCAGCTGGCGCCCTCGTCGGTGGCGCGGTCGCCGGACCTCCCGGCGCGGTCGTCGGTGGCGCCGTCGGCGCGGCCGGTGGAGCCGGAGCGGGTGACCAGGCCGAGGAAGAAGTCGAGGAAAGCGCTCCGACCACGCCGGCCGAGCGCCCGTACTGACGGTCTCCAACCCGGCAAATGGCCGGTAGTGCGACACTGGCCGCGAGATCCCGCCCCCGGCGGGGCCTCGCGGCCGCTCTTATCCCCGAGGTATCCGTCCCATGACCCGCCCACTTCGCATCGCCCAGGTTGCCCCACCCTTCGAGCGCGTTCCACCTCGGGCATACGGCGGCACGGAGCGGATCGTGCACGGCCTCGTCACCGAGCTCGACCGTCGTGGTCACGAGGTCACGACCTTCGCGAGCGGTGACTCGGTGATCCCCGGCCGGCACATCGAGACGGTCCCGCAGGCGCTCCGGCCCCTCGGCTACGCCGGCGACTCGCTGCCGTACATGCAGCTGACCCTCCATGAGGTCTTGGCTCGCGCCACCGAGTTCGACATCATCCACAGCCACATGGAATGGGCGAGCCTGCTGCTCGCCCGGGTGAGCCCGGTTCCCGTCGTATCGACGTTCCATGGCCGGCTCGACCTGCCGTACGCGGACGCGATGTTCCGCGACCCACCGGCGGGCCTGGTCGCCATCAGCCAGAACCAGGCCGACACCCACCCGGATGTGCCATGGGCCGCCGTCGTCCACAACGGCCTGCGCTTATCGGAGGCGCCGTTCGGTACCCAGCGGACGGACGCCCTGTGCTTCGTCGGGCGGGTGGCACCGGAGAAGGGGATCGTGGAGGCGATCGACATCGCGCTCCAGGCCGGGCGTCCGCTGCGGATCGCGGCCAAGGCCGGGCCCACCGCCACGGAACGCGAGTACTTCGAAACGGTGTTCCAGCCCGCGCTGAAGGCGGCCGGCCGGAGCGTCGAATTCCTCGGGGAGCTCGACCAGGCGGACCGGGACGAGCTGTTCGCCCAGAGTCACGCGTCGCTCATGCCGGGGTCTTGGCCGGAGCCCTTCGGCCTCGTGCTCATCGAGTCCCTGGCCTGCGGCACGCCGGTCATCGCGCGACGCATCGGCGCATTGCCCGAGATCCTGCGCGACGGCATCGATGGCTTCTTCGGCGACGACGTGACTGCGATGGCGTTCAAGGTCGACCGCGTCGTCGACCTCGACCGGCGAGCGATCCGCGAGTCCGTCCTGACCCGGTTCTCCGTCGAGCGCATGACCGACCGCTATATGGCCGTGTACCAGGCTCGACTCGAAGCCGCTGCTGGTGGTGGGTCGACGTCCGATGGCGGGGAGGCGGACGAGGCGGACGAGGCGCCGAGCGAGCCGGAGCGCCTCGAGACGCGCCGGCAGGACCGCATGGGAGCCCTGTCCGGGCGGTAGCGCCCTCGGGGTTGGGGCGCAAGCGCGCCGGACTTGCCACGTTTCTGCGATAGCGATCGCGAGCCTCCTTGCCGCGTCACTGACATGCCACGGGTCAGGCTGGTATACCCGCACGAAAGCGGGGTCAGCCTGGAGGTATCGACATGCCGCAGAAGGCCTGGAGCGACAAGCGCGAGCGCCAGTACGAACACATCAAGGACTCGTACGAGGATCGCGGTGTCGGCACCGATGAAGCCGAGGAGCGCGCCGCGCGGACCGTGAACAAGGAGCGCACTGAGCACGGCGAGACCAAGGCGCAGAAGCGCGCCGGCTCGCGCTGATCGCGCGTCAGCGCTGCTCCGTCGGATCCTCGATATCGGCGGCATCGGGCGCGTCCGCGCCCTCCTTCAGCCACGGGTTGGGCTCCTCGGGCTGCTCGGTCGTCCCGCCCGGGTCGGCCGGCGCCTCCGCGCCGCGTTCGATCTCGTGGGTCTCGAGCCCGTGCTCGATCTCGTACGTGTCCTCGTTGGGGACGTCGCGTTCTAGCTCATCCGTCACGGTGGTCCTCCTTCACTTGGTCGATCCATCGGGGTCAGGCGCTGCGCATCCCGCGGCGGAGCCCGATCCAGGCCAGCACGAGCGTCACCGTCGCGATGACGATCAGTGCCAGGAATTCCCAGGCGTGGGTCGTAGTGCCGCGCAGCATCAGGTCCTGGAGGAGCCGGATGCCGTGGGTGACCGGCAGCGTGTAGGCGACGGCGCGGACGGGCTGGGTGAACTCCGTGATCGGGAGGACGAAGCCGCTGAAGAACACGGACGCGAGGAGCACGAGCAGCGACAGCTGCACAGCCTGGCGCTCCGAGTCCGACACGACCGCGATCAGGAGGCCGAGACCGATCGAGGCCAGCAACAGCAGTCCGACCGCCAGGGCCACGATCCCGACGTGGGCGATCATCGGAACGCCCAGTCCGAGGATCAATAGCGCGACCGTGATGGCGGCGATCGCCCCGCCGATAAGCCCGAACGCCAGGAGCTTGCCGGTCAGGACCTCCGCCGCGCTCACGGGGGCGATTCGGAAGATCTCGATCAGCCCGCTCGTCCGCTCCCGCACCAGCGACATCGCCACGAGGGTGACCGCGAGGTGCTGGAGGATCAGCGCCAGGACCGCCGGGGCGAAGTACGCGATCACGTTGGGCGTCGAGGGCGCGATGTTGCGGATCTCGGCCTTGGTGGGCGCCGCGATGACGTCGGGCGGGATGGCGGCGGCCGCGGCCTGACCCGCGGCGATGGCGTAGCCCTCGCCTTCGGCCGCGGCACGCTGGATGATCTCGCGGTTGACCGCCGCGGCGAGCCCCGATGCGAGAAAGCCCGCGTAGTTCTCGGCCACCGGATCGACCACGTCGACGACGACCTCGATGACCGATTGCTTGCCGGCCCGGAACTGCGCCTCCGGGTCCTCCGGGGCGATGATGAGCACGTCGACGTTCCCGCCCTCGAGGAGCGCCTCGGCCGCGGCTCGATCCTGGGTCACCTGGCTGATGTGGAGGCCGCCGCCGGCGAGCTCCTGGTAGGTCTGGGCGTCAGCCGGCAGGCCGCTCGTGGCGGGAGCCACGATCACGGTCTCCAGCGGCCGCTTCACGCCGCTGTAGCCAAGTCCGAAGACGGCCATGATCAGGAACGGGCCGAGGACCAGGCTGAGGATCGCGCCGGGTCGTCGCAGGGTCTCGATGATCTCCTTGCCGACGAAGGCCATGAGGCGGATGACCACGGCCAGCCTGGCTCGCATCAGGCGGCCTCTCCGGGCTCGTTGCTACGAGCGAGCCGGTCGCGCTCGACGAGGATGGCGAACACCTCGTCGAACGAGGGCCGAACCTCGGTGGCGGTCGCCACCTGACCACCATTCCCGGTGATCGTCTCGACGACATCGGGCAGCGCCGTTGACGCATCGTCGACCCGCACCCGCAACGTGCTGGGTCCGTGCCGTTCGACGCTGCGGACCATGGGCAGCTGGTCGATGACCGAGCCGTCGAAGGGCTCGGTCGTGCTGATCTCGACGATATCGCCACCGAGGGCGTCCCGCCGGAGGTCCTGCGGTCGTTCAAGCGCGATCAGCCGACCGGCCGCGATGAGCGCGACCACGTCACACGACTCGGCCTCGTTCACGTACTGGGTCGTCACGAGGAGCGTCCGACCCTGATCGCGGAGTCGATGGAGCTCATCCCAGACCTTGACGCGCAGGATCGGGTCGATCCCTGCGGTCGGTTCGTCGAGGAACAGCAGGTCCGGCTCGTGGACGAGCGCGCAGGCGAGCTCGAGCCGGCGCTGCATCCCGCCCGATAGGCGGCCAGCCCGTCGTCCGCGGACGTCCCACAGGTCGACGAGCTCGAGCACCTCGCGGGTGCGCCGGTGGCGGGTACGCCACAGGATGCCGAACAGCGACGCGACGAAGTCGACGTTCTCCCGCGCCGTGAGGTCGGGATACAGGGTGAACAGCTGGGGCATGTAGCCGATCCGCTCGCGCGTCCGCCGGTGGAAGGCGCGAGGATCCTCGCCGAGGACGCGAATCTCGCCCGCCGTCGGGGTCAGCGCACCCGTGAGGAGGCGGACGGTCGTCGTCTTGCCGGACCCGGACGGGCCGATGATCCCGAGGATCGTGCCGGTCCGGACTGTCAGCGAGATGCCGTCGACCGCGATGTCGTCCCCGAAACGCTTCATCGCGTCCACGACGACGACCGCGGCGTCGGTAACCGGGATGTCGGGAGGCGGTGCGTCCATTCCTTGGGGATCTCCTCGCGGTCGGGTCGATACGGGGCCGGGGCCATCGGCGATCTGGCCGTCTGCCCGATCGGTCGCGCGGAGGGGTCCCAACCGCGCTCCCCCCAGGGCGCGGGTGGGATGTGGCCAGTATCCGGAGCGGCTGCTATCGGCCTGCCCACGCGGGGACGCGTCGGGGTATCAGGGGTATCGCGAACGCTCTTGCCATGCGGCTGAGAGGGCGCGACCGGGCCCGTGCCATGGCCGTCGACAGCCGGAGCGCTCATCGTGCCCACGTGAAGGACCGTCAACCATCCGACAAGGAGACGCCCCCGGATCCACGAGCCGTGGCCCGCGATGCCGGCCTGCGCTACACGACCGACGCCCGGCCCGGCATCACTCGCCGCCGCTCCGGGACCGGCTTCAGTTATCGCGACGCCGACGGCCGGACGATCCGCGATCGCGAGGTCATCGGCCGGATCCGTGCGCTCGCCATCCCACCGGCGTGGACGGACGTCTGGATCTGCCCCTGGCCCAACGGCCATCTCCAGGCGAGCGGGCGCGATGCCCGCGGCCGCAAGCAATACCGCTACCACGCGCGCTGGCACCAGCGCCGCGGTAGCGAGAAGTTCGATCGCATGCTCGACTTCTCCGAGGCGCTGCCCCGCATCCGACGGCGCTGCGACGAGGACCTGGCGAAGCGCGGCCTCCCGCGTGAGAAGGTGCTGGCCGCCGTGGTCCGCCTCCTGGAGCTCACGCTCATCCGAGTGGGCAACGACGAGTACGCCCGGCTCAACCGATCGTTCGGGCTGACGACCCTGCAGGACCGACACGCGCGGATCCAGGGCTCCGCGCTGCGCTTCCGGTTCCGCGGCAAGTCCGGACAGTCCCACGAGGTGGGCCTCCGCGACCGGCGGTTGGCGGCACTCGTGCGCCGCTGCCAGGAACTGCCCGGCCAGGAGCTCTTCCAGTTCCTCGACGAGGGAGGCGAGGTGCGCGACATCGCGTCGGACGATGTGAACGGCTATATCCGCGAGGCGGCTGGCGGCGACTTCACCGCGAAAGATTTCCGGACCTGGGCCGGGACCGTCCTCGCGTATCGAGCCCTGCGCGCGCTCCAGCCGGGCGACGGCGAGCGGGAGGCCAGGCGAAACGTCGTCGAGGCCATCCGCCAGACGGCCGATCGCCTGGGCAACACACCGGCGGTCGCTCGCGGAAGCTACGTCCACCCGGCCCTGCTCGAGGCGTACCTGACCGGATCCATCCGCGGCGCGCTGGTCCAGGCCGCCGAGGAGCAGGACACGCCGCCCACGATGGCCACGCCAAGGGAGGAGGCCGCGGTCCGCTCGCTCCTCCGCCAGCGCCTGCAGGACGATGCGGCGCGCTCGCGGGGCCGTGAGCCGAAGAAGCGGCGGTCACGCCAGCCGAAACGAGCGAGCCGTCAGGCGGCCGACTCGTAACCGGGGAGCGAGAACCCGATCTCCACCGTGCCCGCGTCGCGCTGGACCACCCAGGTCTCACCGCGCATCGCCTGGATCAATCGCGCGGCGACGTACATCGCGATCCCGGGGCTGATGGCGCCTGGCAGGGGCTCGTAGTCGGGGAGCGCGAACAGCGTCCTCTGATCGTCCGAGGTGAGGGTCCCGGTCCGGTCGAGCAGCCGACACTCGACGCGCGTGTCGTGGGCGCCGACGACGATCTCCAGGTCGCCCGCCTCGCCCGCTCGCCAGCCGACGTTCGCGATGAGGTTGCGCAGCGCGTGCGCCAGCGCGATCGGGTCGGCGGCGGCCGGCGGCGGGTTGCCGTCCAGCCCCGCGACCACGCGCATCGACGACCAGCGGGGTCCTTCGATCTGGATCGCGGCGTCGACCGCGCGGATCAGGGAGATCGGCTCGCGAGTGACCCGCACGGCATCATGTTCCAGCCGCGTCAGGACCAGGAGGTCCTCGACCGCCCGGAAGAGGCGCGCGGCCTCGTGGTACACGTCCGCGGCCAGCTCGCGTCGCATCGCCGGCAGCAGGTCCTCATCGCGCGCCAGGACCGCACTTCCCGCGTAGATGGTGGTGATGGGCGTTCGCAGCTCGTGCGCGAGGACGCCCATGAGGGCCTCGTGCTCTGCGGCCCGAGCACGCTCCGCATCCTGGGAGGTGGCAGGGGCGACGTTGGGCTGCGCCATGATCCCCTCAGGGTCGCCCATCGACGGTCCCTCCGATGTCGCGGCCGTGCAGCGTTGTCTTGCGAGCGTGTTGCGCCTCGATGCGGTCCGCGGCGCTCCGAACTCAGCCCTCGACGATCTCGTCGTCGAGGAGCGGCAGCGCGACCACCACCGTGGTCCCCGTTCCAGGCCCGTCGGAATGCAGCACGATCGTGCCCCCGTGGGCGGCCACGATGCCGCGGCACGCGTACAGCCCCAGACCCAGGCCCGGGATACCTTCCGCGCGGGCCCGGTCGGCCCGGACGAAGCGGTCGAACACGCTCGCCGCCTCGTCGGTCGACAGCCCCATCCCGTGGTCGCGGATCTCCAGCTGAGCCAGCCCCTCGGCGGCCCGCGCGACCTCGACCTCGATCCGCTGGTCCCGCGGCGAGTATTTGAGCGCGTTGCTGATGAGGTTCGAGACCACTCGTCGGATGAGATGGGCGTCCCACAGGCCCACCAGGTGCTCGGTAGGCGGCTCGAAGGCGATCTGGCTGCGCGTCTCAGGATCGAGCAGGGCCAGCGCGTCGGACACGATGGCATCGAGCCGGGCGGGCTCGAGATCGGGCTCGAGCGCACCCATCGCGAGCCGCGAGGCGTCGCCGAGGGTATCGAGCATCACGTTGATCTCGTTCATCGCGACGACGGCGTCCGAGACGATCCCGGTGAGCCGACCCCGATCGAGATCGGGCTCACCGAGCCAACGAGCCGCCAGGTCGAGGGATGCCGTGACGAGCGTGATCGGCTGGCGGATGTCGTGGACGGTCGTCGCCAGGAACTCCTCGCGCACGTTCTCGACCCGATCGGACAGGGCGTTGAGCCCGATCGTGGCCGCCCCGTCGAGCGCGTCGTCGATCACCGCCTGCCCCGCCAGGACGTCCGCCGCGGGCGCATCCTCCACCGCGTCGATGAGCGCCCGGCCGATCTCGTGGCGCAGCAGCCGGAACTCCGTGACGATGGCGACCGGTCCGAGGCCCTGCTCGAAGCGAGTCTGCGCGTGGGCCGTTGCCGCCGCGATGACCTCGCCGTCGTCCATCGGCGGGTGCACGTCGTCGCGGTAGGTCGACGCGCGAAGCACCGCGATGATGTTCTCGAGCAGGACCGGGATGTGATCGGCGACCGCGCCCTCCGGGTGCTCCGCGTGGAACGGCTGCTCGAGGGCCGCCTTCAGCCAGGCCGCCAGGATCGCGCCACGCCGGCGCGCCAAAGCCTCCGCGATCGGCCCGAGGTCCGCGCCGGGCTCGACGACGTCCTCGATGCGCCGGTTGATATCGGCGGCGACGTGGTCAGTCTCGGACATGACGGGGACCTCCCTCCTCCGGCTGCAGCCACCGGCCGGCTAGGACCGTGGAACCGACCGAGGATACGTCGTCATGCCGGTCGGCGCCCCCAGGGCCCTGCCGGCTGGCCCGAGCGTGACGAGGCCCCGGCGTCGCCGCCGGGGCCTCGTGCAGCAGGGATCGCGCCCTAGCGATCGCCGCGAAGCTCGTCGCCCGCGTTGCCGAGGTCCTTGCGGATCTCGTCGCCGGCATTGCCGGCCTTGTCGGCGAGGGACTCGTTGCCATCCGCGCGCCGCCAGGCGGCCTTGGTGTCGGTCTCGTTCTCGCGGTACTCGCGCTTGCTGTCCTGGGTCATGTCGTCGGCCGCGCCGCGAACCTTGTCGCCCGCGTTGCCGAGGTCCTTGCGCATCTCGTCGCCGGCATTGCCGACCTTGTCGGCGAGAGACTCCTCGCCGTCGGCGCGGCGCCAGGCTGCCTTCGTGTCGGTCTCGACTTCGCGAGCGCCCTTCTTGATGTCATCCATGGTGGTCAGGCTCCTTCAACCAGTTGGCGCGGGCTGCGCCGTGCCAAGACCGTAGGCGCGCTCGCCTATCCACCATGCGCGCCGTCTCCGGTCGTCCGGTTGCGGCCGTGTTGCAGGGTGTCAGCGGGTCGAGCTCGGACGCGGCGCCGGGCGCGGGTTCTGGCGATCGAGCAACGTGAGGCCCATGGCTGCGGCCGGCACGAGCGCCAGCATCACGAGCAGTCGATTGGCGCCTCCGACCAGCAGCCCGAGCGCGAAGCCGAAGGCGACGAGCGTCCCGGCCGATAGCGTCTCGTCCGATCCGGAGTCGATCCGGCGTTGCGCGTCGACGATCGCGTCACGCGTCGTGGCCGCGGCCTCGGGCAGTCGTGCCGCCGCCTCGCTGGCGACGCTCCGGACCTGGTCCGCGACGTCGCGGACGGTCTCCTTGGCCTGCTGGACGGCGGTGTCGTCGCCCTCGTCGGTGGTGGATCGTGGTGTCGTGGTCATCGCTGGACTCCTTCGAAAATGGCGACGGACGGCCCGGGGAGGGGACCCGAGCCGTCCGTGCTGTCCAAGAACGCCCCGTCACAAGCGCTCCCGGTAGAGACAATCGATGTGCCGCTCTGCACGGTAGGGGCCCGGCACCAACGCCACGCTCACGTGAGCGTGCCCGGACATTGCATCCCCATAACAGGATTGGTGGCTCCCGGACCCCCAGTGGCACGGGAGCCACCCAACGGAGTCTCAGGCCCGGCACGTCACGGTCGCCCATGTCGGTCGACCCAGCGCGTTGCACAAGCCTGACGGCTCCGCGGCACGTGCCCGTCGGGGCGGCTCACCTCAGCCGGTGACGTCGTCCTGGCGGACCTCGCCGCGCCAGGCGCCCGACGCCACGCCCTGCTGCTCGACGAACTTCTTGAAGCGCTCCAGGTCTCCCTTGGCCTGGCGCTGGACGAAGCCCAGCGCATCACCGATCGATTCGACCGGACCGTCGGGCTCGACATCGAGTTGCAGCGTCACCCTCGTCTTGCGGTCGTCGAGCCGATGGAAGGTGACGACGCCGGCGTTCTTCGCGCCCTCGATCGAGGTCCAGGCGATCCGCTGGTCGGGCGTCTGCTCGGTGATCTTGGCCGTCCACGTCTTCTTGACGCCCGCGATCTCCGCCGTCCAGCGGATCGTCGTGTCGTTCAGCTGCTCGACCTTCTCGACCGCCTCCATGAAGCGGGGGAACTCCTCGAACTGGGTCCACTGGTCGTAGGCGACGCGAACCGGGACCTCGACGTCGATGGACTCGATGATCTGGGACATGGCTGGCTGCTCCTCACGGTCGTGGGCCCTAGGTCGGGCGATGGAAGCGAAAAGGCCCACCGGTGAGGTGGGCCCGTTCGCGTGCTGGGATGGTTCCGGGCCAGCGGCCCGGGCTGGGATCAGACGGGGCCGCGACCCATGCGGGAGCGACCGGTCACCGCGCCGACCACGAGGACGACGATCACCGCACCGATGACCGACACGACGATCGAGCTGATGTCGAGCGGGCCGTCGATCGGGTTGCTGTTGAACAGGACACCGGCGAGGAAGCCGCCGACGAGTGCGCCGACGATGCCGAGCACGATGTGTCCGATGACACCGAGGCCTTCGTCACCCTTGACGAGGAACCCGGCGAGGTACCCGGCGATGGCGCCGAGGACGATCCACGCGATGATGCTCATTCGTTACCTCCATCCCCAATTGCGGGCCTCTCACCCACTTGCTGGGGTTCGTTCGCCCCCAATCCGGGGCTGGGCATCACTCTCACGCTCGACGCGCGGCGGGCGGACTACGACGGAGCGCGGGGACGTAACAACGGCATGAAGACGCCGGGCCTCGGTGGACGGGGCCCGGCGTCGGGAATGATGACCGAAATGGCTCGGTCAGGAGGCGGCCGGCGACGCGGACTCCATCGGCGCGGACTCGCTGGGGGCCGCCTCGCTCGGCGTGGCCTCGGTCGGGGTGGCGACGCTCGGCGCGACGGTCCCGGCAGGGGTGCCGCCCGCGGGGGTGCAGGCGACGAGCGCGGCTCCGAGAGTCGCGATGAGCAGCAGGCGCTTGAGCATGAGGATGTCCTCCTAGTGGGGATGGGGGCGGCCACGGCACCAGGTGGCGGCCGGTCGGACGTGCCATCCGACCCTCCGACCTTACGGTCGCGCGCGCGACGGTCGTGCGGCCCCGGTCCGGACGGGGGCTTGCAGGCGGCTCGCAGTCGCGGTTGTCACGCGGGCGTGATGCGCGCCCGCCGTCTCGCGGTATCGGCGAATGGGCGTGCGCGGGAGCATCCAAGTCACACGGGGGTTGAAACGAGAACTCCGATTCGAGGATCCCTGATCGATGCTTACCGATAGGACCCGGAACCCACTGCTGATCGACGATGCCGAGCCCGCGGATCGCGCGATGCTGGTCCTTCAGTACGTGACTGCGGTCATCGCGGTGGTCGCGGCGGGACTGCTCGCCCTGATCCACTGAACGCCGTCGCCGCCCGGCTCTTCGATGCCGACGGCCACGACCGCGAGGTCGACCTGGCGGAGGTCGACATCTCGAAGCTCCGTGACCGCCAGCTGTTGTGGGTCGATGTCGACCGGCACGGCGACGATGCGCTCGTCCGTTCGGTGGCAGAGCGGCTCGAGCTATCGGATGCCGATGTCGAGCGTCTCGCAGAGGACACGGGCCGAGCGAAGCTGACGCGGACTGAAGACCGCTTGCACCTGACTTTGGAGGCGCTCGAGGCGAACGAAGACAAGCCACCCCGGCTGACTCGCCGAGAGATCGACCTGCTGGCGGCACACAACATCGTCCTGACCGTGCACTCCGGGCCGGTCGCCGCGTTGCAGCGCTACATCGAGACGCTGGGGGGCGAGACCCGGCTCGGGGCCCTCACGGCCGCGGACCTGCTCTCCTCTCTGGTCGACGAGGTCCTCATCGGCTACTACGAGTTGGCCGAACTGATCGAGCGGGAGATCGACGACCTTGACCAGCGCGCCCTCCACGGCCGGCGCGCCGACGACGTCCTTGGGGCGATCGTATCGGTCCGGCGACGCATCGGCCTCGTCCGCCGCACGCTGGCCCCCCACCGGGACGCGCTGGCCGCGTTCAGCCGACCGGAGATGCGGGTCGAAGAGACTGTCGGCCAGCCGTGGCCGGGCCTGCCTGACCGGCTGGAAGGAGCCTTGGCGGCCGTGGACGGACTGCGCGACAGCCTCCTCGGTACCTACGACATCCACATGGGCCGCGTCTCGCAACGAGCGAACGACGTCATGAAGATCCTCACCCTCCTCTCGGCCGTGCTGTTGCCGGCGGTGGTGCTGGCCGGGATCATGGGCATGAACTTCCAGATGCCGTTCTTCGACGACACGAGGAACTTCTTCATCGTCATCGCCTCGATGGTCGTGCTGGCGGCGGTCATCCTGGCGATCGCGCGCTGGCGCGACTGGCTCTAGCGGGTACCCCGGGGAGCCGCGCGGTCGGCGCGGTCGGCGCGCTCGGCGCGCTCGGCGCGACGGCTACTTCGAGGACCCGGCCGCGTCCGGCAGCGACGTCTTGTAGCTCTCGGTGGTCTCCTCGTCCGGCGATTCGACCGCGGCGGGGTCCTGGGCGACCGGCGTGTCGCGTGCCTGGAGGTGCGACAGCACGATCTCGACCGAGGCGGCGAGCGGCACGGCAAGAAACGCCCCGATGAGTCCGCCCACCGCGGCGCCGACGAGCAGGCTGAACAGCACGAGCAGCGGCGAGATCCCGATCGTGCTGCGCATGACCATGGGGACGAGCACATTGCTCTCGATGAGCTGGAAGACCAGGTAGATCCCGCCGACCACGAGTGCGAGCTGGGGCGACACCGTCGCCGCAACGAGCACGGCGGGGATGGCGCCGAGGAGCGGTCCCACGATCGGGATGGCCTCGGTCAGTGCGGCGATCAGGCCGAGCAGGAGTGCCCCGGGGAGCCCGAGGAGGGTGTAGGTGACGCCGGTCGCGACTCCGATCGCGCCCATCAGGATCAGC
>JAXDKY010000018.1:0-4132 GCA_034666885.1 Chloroflexota bacterium | reverse complement strand
TCATCGAGAGGTTCGAGGACCGGGCAGCAGGGCGGTAGGTCCTCCGGTCATGCAGAGCCGCCGAAGTCTCTTGACGACCGGTGGGACGGGGAGCACAGTCGACGCAGGATCAACCATGGATATCCTCCTCGGTTTCGCTGCCCTCCTCCTCGTGATCGGCATGGTCGTGTTCGTCATGAGTCCCCAGACGGGTCGCACCCTCGACGTGTTCGGATCGGGGTTCGTGGGCTACCGAGCTTCCGGGTGGCCGCAGGGCGTGCAGGAGGAGGATCCGGCGCCGTGGTCGTGGTCGACGGGCGGCACGCCGGAGAACCCGGAGTTCCACGAGGTCGGTCGAGACGGCGCTCCGACTGCGACGACCGTCGATCGGGGTTCGATGAGCGACGGGATGGCGCGCCGCCGCCGATAAGCCCGGCTCGGACGCTAGCCCGCTGGGTCAGTCCTTCTTGTCGCCGCGCTTGAGGGCCCGAGCCGACGCGTCCTTGTATCGGGCGTGGCTCTCGGTCTCGTCGACATCCGCCATCGCCGACTCGGATGTCGCGTCCGCGACGTCGGCCTGGGTCGACAGTGCCAGGAGCTTGGCCGAATTTGCCGTCTTCGTGGCCGACGTCTCAGCGAGGGCCATGGCCGCGAGGGCGCTCTTGGCCGCGTCGGCAGTCGCGAGGGCCGCAGTCGCCGCCTCCGCGGCTGCAGCAGCCGCGGTCTCGGCCGCGAGGCGCCCTCGTCTCGCCACAGCGGCCGCGCGCTCCGCCGTTCGCCACTGCTGCAGGGCCTCGGCCGTCGTCGGGCCTTCCTCTTGGTCGCGTTCGCTCATGGTCTTCCTCTGCGACGGGACGACATTGTGCATGAACGATGGGTAAAGGGTGATGTCCCGCTACCGGCGCTGTAGGCTTCCGGGATCGGCCATGTTGGCGCCCGCGAATCGCCAGTTGGGGGGAAGCGATGTCGACCCGCTTGAGCCTTGGGTTCGTCCTTGTTGGGATCCTGCTCGTGGGGTGTGGCCCAGGCGCGGCAGCCAGCGTCGAGGCCACGCTGTCGCCCACACCGAGCCCGCCGGCGATCGCAACAGCCGCCCCGGCCTCGGCGCCCGCCCCGCCCTCGCCCTCCCCGGTCGCGGAGGCGACCGTCCCCGTCGACTGGGCGACGTACACGTCCCCGAAGTACGCGTATTCGATCGACTATCCGACCGACTGGACCACCACCCCGGCGTCACAGGATTGGCCCGCCACGGGGTTCTCGTATCCGGACGATCCCGCGATCGACAAGTGGGTCATGCCGCCGGGCGATTCCTGGGTATTGATGTTCGTGTCATCGGTTCCCCTCAAAGCCGGCGAGACGGCCACGCAACGGATCGCCAGGCTGGACACCGACAACGCGCAGGCCCCCTGTCAGCTCGGACACCGGACGGACGTAACCGTCGACGGCAAGACGGCCCGACAGGAAGATGGCACCTGCTTCGGCAGCGACTACATCCGCGAGGTCGCGGCCGTGAACAACGGCCGGTTCTACTTCATCTACATCCTGTCCGGGAGCCCGCTGACCGACACGGGCCTCGCGACGTTCGACCACTTCCTCGGGTCGTTCAAGTTCGGCTAGAGGTAGCCCTCGGGTACGGGCCCGACCATCTCGAGGCCATTCCGACGCGCGATCGCGTCGAGGCGCGTGTCGTCTGCCTCATCGGCGGCGATCGCATCGCTGAGCTCGTCGAAATAGCCGACCATCGCGGCCGGGCTGTAGAGATTCAGCTTCCGGCTCGCCACCGAGCCGACGCGAAAACCGTGGCGCATCCCCTGCGGGATGTAGATGAACGAGCCAGCTGGGCAGATGAACTCGCGGTCTTCGAGGAAGATCACGTACTCGCCGCCGAGCACGAAGAAGGCCTCGGCAGCGTCGTGGTGGATGTGCATCGGAGGCCCGAAACCCGGCGGCTCGTCGGCCTCCAAGAGGGTGAAAGCACCCGCCGTTTGCGGCCCGGCTGCCTTGAGCGACATCTTGAAGTTCCCGAGGTCGATCGAGCGCCCCTCGCCCGGGCCGAGTACGAATGCGGCGGTGTCCTGGTCCATTTCGAGCCTCCTGGATCGGTCACAGGTTCTTCTCAACTACTGCCGCATCGTGGGATCACCATCATCCCAGCGTCCACGGAGTCACCCGATGTTTTCACAGAAGGTCAGATCACCGGCGCCCCCGGGTAGGTGATCAACCGATATCGTTTGTCGCGACCATCGGAGTACGGAGGTGAGATGGCGCGATCGTTGATCGAGATCGCCGAGGATGCCGCGGCCTACCGCCAGCCCGCTGCGGGCGATATCCGCGTGGCGTTGGACGACGTCGTTCTGAACCACCGGCCGACGTCGAAGACCTTCGAATGGCACGAGGCATCACGATTGCGTTTACCTGACGATCCGCAGAAGCGGGTCGACGAGATTCGCGCGTGGTTCCGGTCCCACGGCTGTACGAAGTGGATGTGGATACTCGGTCCGTCGTCGACCCCGGCCGACCTCGAGCATCGTCTTCGGACCGGGCATGACCTGAAGGCAGTCGAAGAGGCGGGCCACCGTGCGCTTCTCCTCGAGCAAGAACCGCCGCCGGGACCCACCGGGGTCGACATCCGCGAGGTCAGGACCTTCGAGGCGTTCTGTGACCTCGATACGGTGCAGTCGATCGCGTTCGACGAATCGGCCGCCGTACGGGCCGAAATGATCTCCTCTCGCTCCGCTCGGTGGGACGACCTGAGGAAGTCAAGCGATGTCGCCCTCCTCGCCTATCTGGACGGGGTCCCGGTGGCGGGTGCCACCATGGCACCACTCCAGGACGGGGTGTGGTTCCTGCTTGGCGGCGCGACCATTCCCGAGGCACGAGGCCGAGGTCTGTATCGGGCCCTCGTGCACGGTCGGTGGACGACCGCGATCGAGCACGGTGGTGTTGCCATGGCCACCCACGCAGGGTCGATGTCCGCTCCGATCCTCAAGAGTCTTGGGTTCGTCGATGTGGGTCGAATCGACCTGCTCCTCGAGCGCACCGAGGCAGGACCGCCGGCCAGTCCCGACTGACTCGAGCGGATACCCCTACTTCCAGGGAGTCGGCAGGTGCGTCAGCGGCTCACGGTCCGGGAGGACGTCGACCTGCAGGGCCGGGTCGGCCGCCGGCACGTAGCGCTCCTCGAGCCCGAGCTCCTTCAGGACGATGTTTCGCGCCTGTGCGATGGCGGTCGTCTTGTAGAACGCGATGGTCCGGGTGAAGCCCTGGCGGCCGAAGCCGCAGTCGGTGGAGAGGATCAGCTTGTCGGCCGGGATCACCTCGAGCGCGCGGCGCACCCGCGACGCGACGACCGGCGCCATGTCGGCCTGGAGGGTTCGGTGGTTCACCACGCCGACCGCGATCTTCTTCTTCAGCCGATTGGCGTACGGCTTGAACAGGTCGATCTCGGCGAGCTGGTTCTCGGTGGCCTCGATCGTCCACTCGTCGCCCTTCAGGCGCTCGAGGTAGATCTCGATCGAGTTCGCGTACGACTCGCCGGTGTAGACCTTCTGCATGTTCGGGTTGCCCCAGCAGGTGTGGATCCACAGCTCGACGTCGTCGAGACCTTCGACCTCGTGGTTGAACGCGTCGACGAGGAAGTCGAGCATCTCTTTCTGCTCGGGATAGAAGGCCGCGACGAAGTGGATCGTCGGTTCCTCGATCTGGATCACCTTGGCGCCGGCGGCCGCGAGTTGCCGCAGCTCGAGGTTCATGGCGGTGGCCATGTCCCAGATGAGTTGCTTCTTGTCCTCGAGGTCGTACGCGGACGTGTGGCTGTCGAGGAAGATCGATAGCACCTGCGACGAGCACGTCCCGAACTTGACGGGCTTGCCGGCCGCGGCGGCCCGGGCCTGGGAGATGCGCCAGAGCTTGGCGTACTCGAGCGGGTTGCGCGGGTCGTGCTCGACCTTGCCGACCACGCGCGGCCACCGCCACGTGGTCTCGATCTCGTTCATGAGGGTGCCGGCCGGAAACTCGAGGAGTCGATCGCGCGAGCCCTCGTACTGCAGCTCTTCGTGCTCGAACCCCTTCCAGCGCTGCAACGGGTAGTGGTGCCACGAGCGGCCGGCGAAGTCCTCATCGAGGTGGTAGTCGCCGTTCGTGAGGATGTCGA
>JAXDKY010000017.1:0-7679 GCA_034666885.1 Chloroflexota bacterium | reverse complement strand
CCGATCTCGATCCGTGACGTCGCCTGGGCGAGGGCCGCGCTGACGACGAGGAGCGAAGGCATGTAGCCGTCGTCGACGAAGTGGTGCTCCGTCGTCCAGACCGAGCTGAAGCCGAGCCGTTCGGCGTCGACCGCCAGGCGGACCGTGTCGTCGTAGGTACGCGTCCAGTCCGTCTCGCCGGGTCGGAGCTGGGCGCTGAGCAATCCGAATCCAAGAGTCATGCCGGAGAGGCTACCTCACGCGGTACCGGCCGGTCGCACGGGCACGGTGGTCTCGGCGCCCATGCGATGAAGAATCGCGCACACGGCAGCGTCCTAATGTGTAAGTGCGGCAAGTGACCGCACCGCAACCCGAGGAGTCGGCGTTGACGTCCGATCTCGTCGAACGCGCACAGCGGGGCGATCACGACGCATTCGATGCCCTCGCGGGCGCCGCATACCACCGGCTGTACGCGATCGCGAGACGGATCCTTCGCGACGGGTATGCCGCCGAGGATGCCGTCCAGGATGCCCTCGTCAAAGCCTGGCGGGACGTTCGGGGTCTACGCGACCCCGGAGCCTTCGAGGCCTGGCTCCATCGGCTGTTAGTCAACGCCTGCCACGACCAGGTCCGGCGCACGCGCCGGCGCCCGATCGAGGTGCTGGCCCTCCCGATCGACCGGGAGGAGCCGCGCGACGACTTCGCCCAGCTCGCAGATCGCGACGAGCTGGAGCAGGCCTTCCTCCAGCTCACGATCGAGCACCGGGCGGTGCTCGTCCTGACGCATTACGTCGGTCTTCCCGCCACCGAGGTCTCCCGAATCCTCGGAATCCCGCCGGGGACGGTCGCATCACGCCTCCACTACGGCGCGCGGGCCATGCGGGCGGCCCTCGGCCGCAGCGACGTCGCACCCACCACCATCCCGGAGCCCGGACGATGAACGAGTCGATGGATCGAGTGGTTGCCGACTGGCTGCAGGAGGGACCCGAGCGCGGTCCGCGCGACGGCCTGGAACGCACGCTCGCGGCGACCCGTCGCGTTGGCCAGCGGCCCGGGTGGGCCCTTCCCGAAAGGTGGCTCCCGATGCAGCTGACCATGACCCGGAGGACGTCACAGCGCCCGATCTTCACGATCGCGGCGCTCGCGTTGCTCATCGTGGCGCTGGTCGCCACGGCGCTCTACATCGGATCGCAATGGCGCCTGCCACGGTCACCGTTCGGCAACGGCGCCGTCGTGTGGGCGGCCGGCGGCGACCTGCTGATCGCCGACCAGCTGGACGGCACGCCACGGACGCTCGTCGCTGGGCCAGAAGCGGACTCAGACCCAGTCTTCTCCCCGCAGGGCGAACGGATCGCCTTCGTCCGGGGCTCGAGGGACGACGACGTCCGCCTCATCATGACGGTCCGCCCCGACGGATCGGATATCGCGGAGCTGGCGGCCGTCGACAGCCTGTTCGTCGCTCTGGACTGGGCCCCGGACGGCAGCGTCCTCCTTGCGAGCGGGGAGCGCAGGTACGAGGTCTACGCCGGCGGCAGCAGGTCCGAATTGGGCGTTGGTCCGGACCATCG
Organism: Chloroflexota bacterium; assembly: GCA_034666885.1. Classification (GTDB taxonomy): domain Bacteria; phylum Chloroflexota; class Limnocylindria; order Limnocylindrales; family CSP1-4; genus SPCO01. The sequence goes on along the minus strand of JAXDKY010000017.1, from coordinate 6,132 downwards.
GCGGCTGTACGTCGTCAAGAGCGACGGCTCGGGGTCCCGGTTGCTCGACCCCGGTCCGGGCGTGATCGCGGGGACCGGTGCCTGGCGGCCAGATGGCCGGCACATCGCCTTCATCGGCTGGCAGGAGGAGCGCCATGTTGCCGACGTCTATGTCGCCGATGCAGATGGCTCGAATGTTCGCCGACTTCCGACCGAGCCGATGACCGGGTGGGGGGAACTGGACGACCTGGAGTGGTCCCCCGATGGGACGCACCTCAGCATTAGCCGCGCCGATGATGGCGCCAAGCTCAGCATCGCCGACATCGATGCCGACGGCGCCCTGGCGGGCGTACGTCGGCTAACACTCGACCCGGGTTTGACGGTCGACCCGACGTGGTCGCCGGACGGCAGCCGGCTTGCCTACCTGCTGGTGCAGAGCTCTGCGGCGCGAGTTGCGATCGTCGACGCGGACGGATCCGGCCATCGGCTCGTCGGACCGACGCTCGCTTACCAGCCGGTGCTGGAATTCACGGCGCCGCTCTGGGTCCTCGATACGGACGGATACTTCGGCCACACGGACCGCTCCGTCCGTCCGCTCTGGCCGACCTCGGCCACTGACGTCACCTGGTCGCCCGATGGTCGGTCAGTTGTCGTCACGGGCGACACGCTGATCAGTCGGCGTCCGCCGAAGTCGTGGCTGGTGGATGTCGCCACCGGTGAGCAGACCGAGGTCCACACGCCGGTCGCCAGCTGGCAGCGATCGGTACCGTGACGCGGAACTCGGACTCGTTGAATCGCTGCGTGCTCGTGCGGCCGCGAAACGTCTGAAGGGCGTCCGGCGTCCCAGTCCCGCCGGCCCAGCCGACCGTCGCGTGACATATTCGCGTCCGTGCGCAAAGATGTCGCGCCTGCCAGGGACGAAACCCGGCGCAGGCCGACCGCGTATGAGTATCTGATGACGAACCTGCCCAACTCCGAAGCCGACATGGCTGCCAACGCCTCCACACCCGACGGGGAGTCGAGCGACGGCGCCGGTGCGGACACGTCGCCGACCTCCGAGCCCGGTGTCGCTACCGTGCCGGTCCTGCCCCTCGCGTCCGCCGTGACCGACGGCGAGCCCTCGACCCGGCCTCGGCGCCGACGGTCGCTCGCCCTCCGCTTCGGCGTCTCGTTCGTCCTGGGCTTCTTGCTCGCCGCCGGCGTCGGCACCGGCGTCCTCTACGCCTGGGGCCAGCAGTACGAGGGCCGGGTCCTGCCCGGCGTCCACGTTGGCAGCACGGCACTCGGCGGGCTCACCAGGGAGCAGGCGGAGGCGGAGATCGCGAACGCGTATGGGTGGCTCGGTACCGGGCAGATCACGCTCACCGGCCCGGACGGCCAGGACACGACCATCAGCTACGCCGACGTCGGCCGCGGCCCCGACACGTCGGCGCTCCTCGAGACGGCACTCGCGGCGGGCCGCCAGGGCGAGCCCCTAGCGATACTGATCAGCGCACCCCAGGTCGCGATCCACGGCGTGACCCTCGATTCCGCCGTGGCCTACGACCCCGATAAGCTGGCGGCCGCCGTCGAGACCCTCGCGATGACGATCGACCAGACTCCCACGGACGCCTCCGTGTCGGCCGGCCAAGGAGGGACGTTCAGCGTCTCCCAGGCGAAGGTCGGTCGCGCCGTGGACAAGGCGGACCTGCTGGCCGAGCTCGACACGCTGCTCGCGGCGCTCGGTACGCCGGAGTCGATCACGATGGCCGTCCCGATGCTGTCGTTGCGACCGGCCGTCGTCACTGCCTCGGCCGAGGCGGCAAAGGCGGCCGCTGATCGAATGGCCGCCGACGTGGTCGTTGCCCGGGGCGAGGACACCTGGAAGATCGCCGGCACGAGGCTCGCGCCGCTGATCTCGTTCTCGACCGCGGCGGATGGGACCATCGCCCCGGTCTTCATCGAGTCGGGCCTCGACCCGATCCTCGAGAAGCTGGCCAAGACCGTCAACCGAAAGGCGCAGAACGCGGGCTTCAGGTTGGCCGGGGGACACGTTGTCGTCACGGGCAGCAGCCACGAGGGCCGAACCCTCAACGCTGCCGGCATGAAGACCGCGATCATCAGCGAGATCCAGGCCCGCCAGGCGGGCGCGGCGGCGTCGCCGGTCGCGGCGGTCGTCAAGGCCGTTAACCCGAAGCTGACCACGGCGGCCGCCAAGGCGTTCGCCCCCAAGATGCAGATCATCAGCTCGTACCGCGTCTACTACTTCGTCATCGTCAACAATCACTGGGGCGGGAACATCGAAGCGCCGGCCACGAAGATCAACGGCACGGTCGTACCGGCGGGGACCGTCTTCGATTTCTGGAAGGTCGTCGGCGACCTCCACAAGCTGCCCGGCGAGGGCCCCGGCAATGCGATCGAGGGCGGGAAGATCACCGTCACTGGCGCGTTCGGCGGCGGCATCTGCACCACCTCCACGACGCTGTTCAACGCGGCATTCCGGGCAGGCATGGTGCCGCTCGCCCGACAGAACCACAACGAGTTCATCAACCGGTATCCGCCGGGCCTCGATGCCACCGTGTGGATCATCGGCAAGACCAAGCAGACCATGAGCTTCCGGAACGACACCAAGTATCCGATCCTGATCACGCGGACCATCACGAATGCCGGCAGCAGGCGATGGATCGCCTTCCAGATCTGGAGCGTCCCGAATGGACGGAAAGCCACGGTCACCAACACGGTCATCCAGCCGGGCGAGCGTGCGGTCCACAGGACCGTGAGGGATCCAAGCAAGCCGGTCGGATACCGCTTCTTCAACAACGCCGCGGTGAACGGGGCCAAGGTGTGGACCACCGTGACGATCTACGACCACGGCAAAGTCCACTGGCGCAAGCGCTACTTCTCGAACTACCCAGCCGTGGACGGCGTCACCGTCGTGGGGACCAAGACCTGACGCCGGCCTGGTCTCGCCCTCGCTGAAGTTCACTCGGACAAAGCTCTTTCGACGGCGATCGCCGAGGCAACCGCGCCGGCCATCGCGGGGTCATCGTTTCTTCCCCCCGAAACCGGGCATGGCCGTGGCTTGTTGCATCCACGACGCGAGTTGCTGTTCGTCGAGGTCGTCCAATGATTCGAGGTCCACGCCGCGCGACTGCTTGCCCATCCCGATCGGCGCAACTGGCGGTACCGGCGTGAGTGAAGTCCCGCGCCCGAACGTGACCTTGACGTGGCCGGCGAACCCGCCGCACGAGAAGCACCAGCCATCGCCGACGCCATACCACGCCATGCCCCATTTCACGGAGCGCTGGAGGTCCGGGAGCGTCGCGGCCGCCAGGGCATCGACCCGTTCGGCGATGGAGCGTTGCGGCTGCGGCAAGGTGCTGAAGTAGGCAAAGACCGGCTTGTCGCCGACCGCGGCCTTCGCGGGGCTGGCCCGGCCAGTCATGGCGGCCGGCAGGTCCGTGAGGACCGTCGGCATTGGTCTGTTGTCGGGTGACGTCATGGTTGATTCCCCAGCTGCGGGCGTGGTCGTCGAGTGATAGACGGCAGATCGGGTCGAAACTCATCGGTCCAAGGAGCCTGATCGGCGGGGTTCCGCCTCGACTACGATCGGCCGATGCACGTTCGCTCAGTCGAGGGCGAGGAGCGGGTAACGCCGCTCGAACTGTTCTTCGACCTCGTCTTCGTCTTCGCCCTCACGCAGGTAACCGGGTACCTCGCGGCGAACCAGTCCGGGGAAGGCCTCTTGCGGGGCGGGCTCCTGTTTGGTGCTCTCTGGTGGGCGTGGGCGGCGTATGCCTGGCTGACGAACACGCTCGACCCCGAGGAAGGCGCCGTTCGGCTGGCGGTGTTCGTCACCACGGGTGCCATGCTGATCGTGGCACTCGCGACGCCATCGGCCTTCGGAAGCGAGGCCCTGGTCTTCGGTCTCGCGTACTTCGTCGTCCGCGCCCTCCACATCGTCCTCTACGCGATCGCCAGCCGCGACGATCCCGAGTTCCACGCCGCCATCCTCCGGTTTGCGCCTGGCGCGGTCGTTGGCGCGTCGCTGCTCGTGATCGCCAGCTTATTCGATGGGCCGGTGCAGATCGGGCTATGGGCCGGCGCCCTGACGATCGACTTCCTCAGCGCGCTGATCGGCCGCGGGCGGGGCTGGCCCCTCTCACCGGCGCACTTCGTCGAGCGCCACGGGCTGATCATCATCATCGCCCTCGGGGAGTCGATCGTGGCGATCGGCGTCGGAGCGGCAGGACTGCCGCTCGACGCGGCCAGGATCGCGGCCGCCTTGCTGGGGATGGTCGTCGCGGCGTCCCTGTGGTGGTCCTACTTCGACTGGGTCATCTTCATCTCGCAGGCCAGGCTCACCGAGGCACAGGGCGCCGAGCGCGTCGAGCTCGCGCGCGACCTGTACACGTACCTCCACCTGCCGATGGTTTTCGGCATCGTCCTCTTTGCGCTCGGCCTCAAAGTGACGCTTGGCCACGTCGACGAGCCGCTGGGGATCATCCCGGCCATCGGCCTGTGCGGCGGTCTGGCGCTGTACATGGCCGCGCACGTGGCCCTGCGGCTGCGAATCAGTGGCGGCCTGGGCCACGGTAGGCCGACCGCCACGATCGTGCTCCTGGCCCTGATCCCCGTCGCCACCATGGTGCCGGCGCTCGTCGCGCTCGCCCTGGCGGCGGCCGTCTGCGCGACACTGATCGCCTACGAGGCGCTTCGCTATCGGGACGGGCGCACCTGGATCCGGAGCCACCGCGGCGAGTTCACCATCGACGAGGTAAGACGTCACGCGGGCCCGGGGGGCGCACCGGACAGCGCTGAGGAGGCCCCCACGGATCCGAATGCCGATCGTCCCGTGGCCGGGTAGTCAACGGCCGGTGTGGCCGGCTCCAGGACCGCGCCGTGGGCCGGACCCAGGTCGCCCACCGTGACGGCCTAGCTGTCACCACAGGGTTTCACGATCGCGGGCATGAACGGTTTCGGTACCGAGGGTCACCGTCCACTTCCCGTCGGGTTCATGGCCGCCGGTTGGGCGGACGGGAACCAGGGAGAGAACAGGATCGTGCGCCTCTTGAGCTCCGTCGGCATCAAGCCCGCCTACAGCGAGGCTGCGCCGCCGCTCGACTGCTTCCAGCAGTACGCAGTCGGTCCGTACACGCTCGACTTCGCCTGGCCGAAGCTGAAGATCGCGCTCGAAGCCGACGGCAGTGTCCATCGCTTCGTCAGCAGCGTCATCCACGATCGCGAGCGAGATGCGTGGCTGCGCGACCACGGCTGGCTGGTCTTCCGAGTCGATACTGGCACGAAGAAAGGCAGTGCCGTTCAGCTCCACCGCGTGCTCACGGTCGTGCATGCGCTTGCACGTTGCTGACCGCGCGATGCACTCTGGCCCAAAACCGTCACGTAAACTCGCAATTGACGTGGTCGGCAAGGGAGGGGGCGGTAATGCAACAAGAGTTCTGCCCGCAATGCGGAGCTGGACGACAGGGGGCGTTGCAGTTCTGCCGTTCATGTGGATTCGATTTCGACGCGCCACGGGCGAGGATTCCGGAAGCCGACGCTGTCCCTGAGGCGCTCGCTGCATCATCCACGGCGGACGCGCCTTCCGTGGGCTCTTCATCACGACGAGGGTGGGTCATCCTCGGATCGGTGATTTTCGTGGCCATCATTGCGGCCGCCGCCTTTATCAGCCTGGGCGGATCGGGCGCCCTTCTGCCCAAACACGACATCGCTGGGACATTCACGCTTACTGACTCGGGTGACACCTTCTTTCCTAGTTGCTCGGGCAACGGCGGGTATTCGGATATCCGCCCGGGTGCAAATGTGGTGCTCCGAGATGGGGACGGGAAGCTTCTATCAACTGGCGCCCTCGGGGCCGGCGTCGGGTCTGGCAGTCAATGTGTCCTAGATTTCAGCCTCCCTGAGGTGCCCGAGGTTTCGTTCTACACGATCGAAGTGGGCAAACGAGGGAATCTCTCTTACAGCCTTGCCGACATGAAGTCCATGGGCTGGGCCATCGATCTCACCCTCGGTAGCTGAGGAGAACTCATGGCCGCACGATCGAGTCCGTGACCTCCAGCACCTGTCCCCGCTGCGGCTCGACGATGGTCGAGCGGACAAACAGCCAATCCGGGGAGCCGTTCCTCGGATGCAGTCGATTTCCAAAAGATCGGA
>JAXDKY010000016.1:0-2686 GCA_034666885.1 Chloroflexota bacterium | reverse complement strand
TCGAGTTGGGCGACGACCTGGGCCCGGATCGGCGCGATGGTCCGGGCGCTCACCTTGGCCTGTTCCGCGTCGTCCAGGGCCGTGTAGGCGGCCGTCAGGAGGTCGTGCGCCTGCTGGGGATCGTCGGCGACGAGGTCGATGCCACCGGGGCCCGACACCTTGGCCAGGTTCGCCTTGGCCGCATCGAGCGCGGCCTGGCCAGCGTTGACCGAGCTGATCGCGCGCTGCTGGTTCTGGCCACCGAACGCGTACACGCCCAGGCCGAGGCCGCCGACCACCGTCACCAGGGCGAGCACCGCGAGCGCTGCGCGACGCTGGGTCTCGCGACGGGACGCCAGCGGCGTGACCCGCCGGTACGCCGGCTTGCGCTGGGGCATGAAGTCGTGCGCACGCGCGACGAGGCGCTCGAAGGCGCCGCCCGCGGCCACCCGAGCCGTCCCAGCCGCCGCCGACATCGCCGCCCCGGCCGCCTGGACGTTGTCGGCGAGCGGGATCGGTGAGCGGTCGGGCGCCCCGGCCAGCGGCTCGGCCGGACGGACCGGGACCAGGGTCCGCGCGCGGGACGTGGGGGCGACCTCGGTCGCCTCGAAGGCGATGGCGCCGTCCGACCCCGACCCGTCGGCCGCGCGGAAGCGGGCGTGCAGGTGTTCCATCGCCGACTGCGGGTGGAGCGTCAGCATCGCGTCCTTGAGCTCGTCGGCCCCGAGGCGGGCGACGATGTTCGGCGACGTCAGCACGAGCGAATCGCCGACCGTGATCTCGCCACGCCAGACGTCGGGCTCCAGGCCGTCGGATGGCAGCCCGCGCTCGCGATGCGGATCCGGCAGCGTCGAGAGGCGCGCCTGGCGGATCAGGTAGGCCTCCGCCGGCCCCACGGTCGCCACGTACATCTCGTTGCCGCGCACGACCGCGACGCCGACGCCGATCGGGCCGTTGCCGTCCGACGACTTGAGGCCGAGCCGGTCGGCCTGGTGAATGAGGCGCTTGTTCGCGGTCGCGATGGCCTTCTTGAGACAGACCCGGATCCCGGCGGATTCGTCGTAGTAGTACTCGTTGCGGATCGTCTCGGCGGCGAGGCGGGTCGCCTCCAGCGCATGGCGCGAGCTGACGCGCGACGTGACGAGCAGGTAGAGGTGGCCCTTCGAGCGCGCGACGGACCCGACGCTCGGCTCGACCACCAGGAGGGTGTCGGGCGAGTCGTCCAGGCGATCGTGTTCGGCGACGAGGCCGAGCTTCAGTTGGAGTCGGGCGGCCATGCGGGCCTCTCCCAGTTCATGGTCGGGCGACGGGACGATCCTGACCGGATCGGCTGGCTTTCGCCCCGAGATGGCTGGCAGGTCCGGGGATTATACGCGGGGGCCTCCGCGCCGGACGTGCACGCGCAACTCGCGCACACCGACCCCGCCGGGGGCCGCGGCAAACGCCGAAAGCAGCTCGCCGGAGCGCATCCGCAGCTCCTGGGCGACGATCGGGACGTCCGCTTCGACATCGATGGCGAAGCCCTCCAGCCGCATGACCCGGCACGCCCCGACCGCGGCCGGCACGCGCTCGGCCACGAGGGCCTCGAACGTGGCGATCGCGCGGGCCAGCCGCAGCTCCTCCTCGAGGCCGAGGGCCCGGGCGGCATCGGGGATCAGGTCGCCGATCCGCCGCATCGGCCGCTTCCTCGGCGCCGTCATCCGCTCGACCCGGTCGAACGCTGCGGGCCGGCCGCGGCCGCGCGCTGCATCGATGGCGTGAGCCGGGCGCCGTCGTCGGCCGCACGGACCTCCCACGCCTGGGCGATCGCGCGCAAGGCCGGATCGAGGTCGTCGAGCGTCGTCGTGGTCACGAACGCCTGCGGCAACTCGGCGATGCGGCGCACGAGATGCGCCCGGCGGAGCGGGTCGAGCTCGCTGAAGACGTCGTCCAGCAGGAGGAGCGGCGGCCGCCCATCGAGCTCCGTGAGCAGGTCGAGCTCCGCCAGCTTGAAGGCGAGGATCGCGGTCCGTTGCTGGCCGCGCGACGCGAAGCTGGCGAGATCCCGGCCAGCGAGGTCGAAGGCGAGGTCGTCGCGATGCGGACCGATGACCGTCGAGCCGTTCCAGACCTCCTTCTCGGCCGTGTCGAGGAGCCGGCGGGCCAGGGCCTCGCGTGGGGTCTCGTCCCCGAGCATCGGGGCGTTCGTCACGTAGCGCAGAGTCAATCCCCCGGCGGCAGCCTCCTCGGGCGCGATCTCGCGGTGAGCGGAGGCCAGCGGCCCCGCCATCAGCTCCTGCAGCCGGAGCCGCGCCTCGACGACTCGCGCGCCCGTGTCCAGGAACGTGTCGTCCCAGAACCGAAGCTGGTCCCGGGTCGCGCTCTCCTCGCGGATCGCCCGAAGGAGGCTGTTGCGCTGCTGCAGCGTGCGCCCGTACGTGCTGAGGTCGTCGGCATAGGCCGGGAAGTTGGCCGCGGCCAGGGCATCGATCGCCGCGCGGCGGAGCGACGGCGAGCCGATCACCAGCAGCATCTCCTCGGGCGCGAACAGCACGACCCGCAGGTGGCGTCCGAGGCTGCTGGCCCGACGGCCGAGGCCGTTGACCCGGATGCGCTTACGACCGCCGCTGCCGTCCGCTCCGGAGCGGGTGATCGCGACCTCGAGGACGTCGGCGCCGACCCGGCCCTCGATGCGGGCGAGGTCGTGGCCCCAGCGGATCAGCTCGCC
>JAXDKY010000015.1:0-2847 GCA_034666885.1 Chloroflexota bacterium | reverse complement strand
CCCGTCATCTCGAATGCGCGAGCCATGACTACCGTAGCCAGAGCGGCCTCGGCGGCGCGGAAGCCCATGGGCCGCTACAGGTATGGAGCGCGATCATGACCGACCAACGATCGACGGGCGACCCGATGGATCATCCCGTCCTCGAGCGCCTCGAGCCCGGCGAGACCGTGCAGGCGCTCGCGCACGCCGCCAGCGCCAGCCTCCTCGTCACGGATCGTCGGATCGCGGTCGCGGAGGCGAAACGGATCGCACTCGACGTGCCGTTCGAGGGCCTGCGGCGCATCCAGTTCGACATCGAGCGAGAGCGACCCGCCACCCTGGTCATCGTGCCGGAGGATCCGCGGGACGAGCCCCAGGTGATGGCCGTCCCGCCCGAGCGATACGGCGAGGTCACCCGAGCGCTGGCCCTCATCGGCGAGCGCCTGTTCCAACTCCGGTAGCCGCCTCGCCGGCGACCTAGCCAGCCGCCCTACCATCTCGTCGTGGACGTCCTGAGGCCGATCCTGGTCGCGGTTGCGGCGTGCGTCGGCGTCTGGCTCCTTCTCGTGGCCCTTATCTGGCTTCACCGCCCGTCGCGGGAGCTGGCGATGCCGGCCCTGCGGGCGCTGCCGGACATCGTTCGGCTGGCGCGGCGGTTGATGGCCGACCCGCGGACGCCGCTGCGCCACCGGATCGCCCTCATCGTGCTGATCGTCTGGCTGGTCAGCCCGATCGACCTGCTGCCGGAGTTCCTGCCGGGCATCGGCCCGCTCGACGACATCGTCGCGGCGGCCGTGATCCTGGGCTGGATCGGGCGTCAAACGGGCCGGGCGCGATTGGAGGAGCATTGGCCGGGCGATGCGGCCGAATTCGGGGTCGTCGCGCGGATGCTTCGGCTGCCGGCGGAATGAGGTGTTTGGGGTGGCCTACGGGGCTCGAACCCGTAACCTCTGGAGCCACAATCCAGTGCTCTGCCGGTTGAGCTAAGGCCACCGCGGCGTTCGTCCGTGGCGGTGCGCGGCGTGCGCAGGTGGACGAAGCCTGCGGAGTATATCGAAGACGCGGACGCGGGCCCCGGCGTGCGGGTACCGTTCGCGAAGCGACCAGCGGAGTCGTCGCGAGGAGGTTCGATGGCCATCGATATAGCGGCCGGGAAGCCGGTCGATCCTGGGGCCCTGGTCGACGTCGACGCGCTCATCGCGGCGTACTACGACACGATCCCTGACCCCACCGATCCGGCGCAACGCGTCGCTTTCGGCACGTCCGGCCACCGCGGCTCCTCGTTCCGTGGCGCGTTCAATGAGGCGCACATCCTCGCCATCACGGAAGCGATCTGCCGCTATCGCGTCCAGCGCGGATACACCGGTCCGCTCTTCCTCGCCCGCGACACGCACGCGCTCTCGGAGCCGGCGACGCGAACCGCGCTCGGGGTGCTCGTCGCGAACGGGGTGGACGTTCGGGTGGACGCCAACGACGGCTACACGCCGACGCCGTCGCTGTCCCACGCGGTCATCACGGCGAACCGTCCCAAGGAGAGCTGGCGCCGCCTCGCCGACGGGATCGTCGTCACGCCTTCGCACAATCCGCCCGACGACGGTGGCTTCAAGTACAACCCGCCCAACGGCGGACCGGCCGACACGGACGTGACGAGCTGGATCCAGGACGAGGCCAACCGCATCCTCGAGGGATCGGGGAGCGACGGGGTCGAGGGCGTCAAGCGCGTGTCCGACGCCGACGCCCGCGTCGGCTCGACGCCGTACGACTTCCTCGGGATCTACGTCGCCGATCTCGATGCCGTCATCGACATGGCGGCCATCGCCGACTCGGGGCTGCGCATCGGCGTCGATCCGATGGGCGGCGCCTCGGTCGCGTACTGGGGCGCCATCGCCGATCGATACGCCCTCGACCTCAAGGTCACCAACGACCGCGTCGACCCGCGGTTCGGGTTCATGCCCGCTGACTGGGACGGCAAGATCCGGATGGATCCCTCGTCGCCGTACGCGATGGCCCGCCTGGTGGAGCTGCGCGACAAGTTCGACGTCGCGCTCGGCAACGACGCCGACGCGGACCGCCATGGCGTGGTGACCCCCGGCGCCGGCCTGCTCAACCCGAACCATTTCCTGACGGCCGCCATCGACTACCTGTTCGGCGGGGCGCGGTCGTGGGGGAAGGACGTGGGGATCGGCAAGACGTTGGTGTCGTCGTCGATGATCGATCGGGTGGCGGCCGATCTCGGTCGCCGGCTGGTCGAGGTGCCGGTCGGCTTCAAGTGGTTCGTCGACGGGCTGGTCGACGGATCGCTCGGGTTCGGTGGCGAGGAGAGCGCCGGCGCATCGTTCCTGCGGCGCGACGGGACCGTCTGGACGACCGACAAGGACGGGATCATCGCCGACCTGCTCGCGTGCGAGCTGACCGCGCGGACGGGGCGGGATCCGGGCGAGGCATACCGGGAGCTCACGGAACGGTTCGGGGTCTCGCCGGCGTACCGGCGGGTGGATGCGCCGGCCACGCCGGAGCAGAAGGCGGCCCTCGGTCGGTTGACACCGGAGGCCGTGACCGCAACGCAGCTGGCTGGCGATCCGATCACCGGGATCCTCACGAAGGCGCCCGGTAACGACGCGCCGATCGGGGGCCTGAAGGTCGAGACCGACCACGGCTGGTTCGCGGCCCGGCCGTCGGGCACCGAGAACGTCTACAAGGTCTACGCGGAGAGCTTCCGGGGGGAGGAGCACCTGGGGCGGCTCATCGAGGAGGCGCAGGCGTTGGTATCCGCGACGCTCGCGGGCGCCAAGGCCTGAGGGCTGCTCGGCCTCGCTGCGGCAGGGGCAAAACTTGAGGCGGCCGCCGGGCCGCCGCGGTTTCCGCCTC
>JAXDKY010000014.1:0-9103 GCA_034666885.1 Chloroflexota bacterium | reverse complement strand
GGGGAACACGCAGCTCTCGTCAGCCACGATCGGCATCGGCGAGAGCTCCTGCAGCCAGCCGAGGTCGCGGTAGGCGCGAGCCGGGAAGGGCTGCTCGATGAGCTCGACCCCGAGGTCGACCAGCGCGGGCAGGAGCGACTCGGCATCGGTCCGGGTCCAGCCGGTGTTGGCGTCGACCCGGATCGGGCCATCAAACACGTCGCGAACCGCCCGCAGCGTGTCGAGGTCCGCCGGGCCGCCGCACTTGATCTTGAGCGCCGGGAAGTGGGCGGCGCGTCGGGCACGCTCGGCGACCATGGCCGGTTCGTCGATGCCGATCGTGAAATCGGTCGGCGGCAACTCGTCGGACAGGCCAAGGAAGGCATACACCGGCCGGCCCAGGACCTTTCCGGCGAAGTCATGCAGGGCGATATCGAGCGCGCACTTTGCCGCCCCGTTGCCGCGGATCCGGTCTGCCCAGGTCGCCCCGAGCCGCTCGATGTGCTGGCGCGCGGACGCCGCGTCAGCCAGGTCCATGGACAACGACTCCGCGTCCACTTCGGCCAGCAGGAGCGGGAAGACCGCGGCCATCGTGTCCGCCGTCTCGCCGTAGTAGGGCTCCGGATAGCCCTCCCCCACCCCGACGATGCCCGGGTATCGCGCGTCGCGCAGCTCGACGACGACGGTCGTGATCCGTGAACCCTCGCCGGGCGCCGAGCGGGCGATCCGGAACGGGTCTCGAAGCTCCAGCGACAGGACTTCGTGCGTGAGGCTCAGACCCACGGCAGCGCCTCCACGGCCTCGCGCACCGCCGGCCACAGGCGATCGGCCCCGAAGCGGACCGGGTCGTCGGCTGGGAGCCCGGTCTTGGCCGCGATGGCCGCGATGACGCCACGGGCCTCATCGTCCGACGGGTAGAGCGACGTGTTGAGCGCCACGGCCACGACCTTCGACGGCGCCACCAGCCCGGCGATGCGCTCGTGCAGCTCGATGAACGGCGGCAGCTCGGCGATCGGGAACGAAGCCTCGGGGAGGTGGGTGAAGTCGTGCTCGGTCTGACCCGGCTTGTGGACGATGACCATGGCCTGGGGCGTGGCGCCATGGATGAGGCCCATCGTGACCGCGCTGTAGGCGGGATGGTCGATCGAGCCCTGGCCCTCAACGATGACCCAGTCGGCGCGGGCCTCACCCTGCTCGACCAGCCACTCGACCGTGCCGTTGGTGAAATCGCTGATGACGCGGTCCACCGCCACCCCCCAGCCCTCGATCATCATCCCGGTCTGGCCGGTGGGAACCATGGCAGCCGCCACCCCGGCCCGTCGTGCGGCAGCGACAAGCTCCAGCGCCACCGACATCTTGCCGATGGCGCAGTCGGTGCCGACGGTGAGGATCACGCGCTTGCCGGGCAGGTGGCGCCGACCCACGGACGTCTCCATCCGGTCCGGCGAGCGCCGGTAGTCGATCAGCCGGGTGCCGGCGGCCGCGGCGGCGGGCGCGAACTCGGGATCGTCGCCAAGGAACTGGTGGAGGCCGGAGTGGACATCGAGGCCGGCCGAGATCGCCTCGAGGATCGTCGCTCGCCACGATCCGGGCAGCCGTCCGCCCGTTGGCGCGATGCCGATGAGGAGCCCGTCCGGCCGCACCGGCCCATGGAGCGTCTCGTGGAGCGAACCGACGAACGGCACGTCGAACGCCGGCAGGAACTCGCGCAGGTTCCGCCCGGCCATCGTCGAATCGAGGATCGCGAGGATGTCGTCGTGGCCGTAGCGGATGACCCCCAGTGCGGTCTTCGCATCGTGGAGGCCGAACTGGCCCTCGGTCAGGATGACCAGCCGTCGGGGAGCGGAGGGGATCACGTCCGGAGTCTAGGCAAACGAGGACGCCCCCGGGGCGCGGTCCGGGGGCGTCAGGGAAAGTCGTGTCGTGACAGCATACCGGACGAGCCCGGATCGGTGGGCGGACTGCCGTAGCATGGACCCCGATGCGTCCGATCACCCGCCTCGCCGTGCGCGGTCTTGGCCTCGGCACCCTGATCGCGGCAAACGCCCGCCAGGCCATGGCGCATGGGATCGCTGCCCCCGAGCCGACCCCGGTGATCGCGCTCACGACGTGGTCCTTCGATCCCTTGCCCTCGATCGCCGTGGTCGTCGCGGCGTGGGCCTACCTGGCCGCCGTTCGGCGCGTCAACCGCCCGCACCCTCGGGTCCCGATACCCGCCTGGCGGGTCGCTGCCTGGCTCGCCGGACTCGCGGCGATCCTCATCGCCCTGGTGTCGGCCGTCGACATCTACGCCGAGGACCTCCTGACGGTGCATATGGTCCAGCACCTCTTGCTCGCGATGGTCGCACCGCCGCTCCTGGCGCTCGGCGCCCCGGTCACCCTGCTCCTCCGTGTCGCCAGCCCTGGCGCACGGCGTGACCGCATCCTGCCCGTGCTCCACTCGAGGGTCGTGCGCCTGCTCGCCTCGCCGCTCGTTGCGTGGCCGCTGTTCACGATCGCGATGTGGCTCACCCACTTCAGTCCGCTCTATGACGCGGCCCTCGAGGATCCGGCGCTGCACGTCGCCGAGCACCTGGTCTACCTCGCGACCGGCATCCTCTTCTGGTGGCCGGTCGTGGCCGCGGACCCCATCCCGTGGCGCATGGGCTACGGAGCGCGCCTCGCGTATGTGGGACTCCAGATGCCGGTCAACGCCGCCGTCGGGCTGGCGATCTACTTCGCCCCCGTCGTCCTCTACCCGCACTACGCTCGGCTTCAGCGCTCGTGGGGCCCCGACGCACTCACGGACCAGCAGATCGGTGGGGTCCTGATGTGGGGCGTTGGCGACCTCGTGCTCCTGGCCGCCATCCCCGTGATCGTGGTGGCGTGGATGCGCGCGGACGTCCGGCGTAGCCGGCAGGCCGATGCGCGCGCGGCGACCTCGCGGGGAGTCGAGGTCGCCGCCCGTGCCGAGGAGGCGGCGCCGCTCAGCTGACGGTCGGCCAGGACGTCGGACGGTTCGCTAGAGCACGTAGAGCGTCGAGAACAAGAAGAGCCACACCACGTCAACGAAGTGCCAGTAGTAGCTGGTCCCTTCGAGCGCGGTGTGACGCTCGGCCGACACGAGTCCCAGCCGCGCGCGGTTGGCGACGATGGCGATCAGCACCAGCCCGGCGAGCACGTGAGCCCCGTGAAAGCCGGTGAGGATGTAGAAGGTCGACCCGAACACCCCGGCGTCGAGACCAAAGCCGTTGCTCGAGAACTCGTAGCCCTGGACGAGGAGGAAGACCCCGCCGAGCAGCAGCGTCAGGCCCAACCAGCGCAGGATGCGCGTTCGGCTTCCGACCCGAGCGCCGCGGACCGCCAACTGCATGGTTACGCTCGATGCGATCAGAAGGAGCGAATTGAGTCCCGGCAGGAGGAGCTCGGGCCGCTCGAGGTGCCCGGGCGGCGGCCACCCGGCGCTCTCGCCGCGGATCACGAAATAGGCCGCGAAGAGCGCGCCGAACAACATGATCTCCGAGAGGATGGCGAGCTTGACCGCCAGGAGCATGTTGCTCCGCGCCGCGGCAGCGTCCTCGTCATGCCCAGCTGTGACCGCGTGAGCCGTCATGGGGTCGACGGCCCTTCAGCCGGGACGACGCCAGCGTTGCCGTACTGGTACGGCGTGGCGGTGACCGTCGGGATCGTCTCGAAGTTCTCGATCGGCGGCGGGGAAGCGACTTGCCACTCCAGGGTCTGGGCGCGCCAGGGGTTGGGGGCCGCCCGCTCGCCCTGCTTCCACGATCGGACCATGTTGAAGATGAAGACCGCGACCGATAGTGCGATGTTGAGCGCGGCGAAGCTGATGAACAGGTTCAAGGTCCCGAACTGCGGCGGATAGTCGGCAACCCGCCGGCGCATCCCCTCGATGCCCAGCCAGAACATGGGGATGAAGGCGGCGTTGAAGGCGATGGTGAACCACCAGAAATGGAGCTGGCCCAGGCGCTCGTCGTACATCCGGCCCGTGATCTTGGGGAACCAGTAGTAGGTGCCGGCGAAGAGGCCGAAGATCGTCCCGCCGACGATCGTGTAGTGGAAGTGGGCGACCACGAAGTACGTGTCGCTGAGCGTGATATCCGTCGGGACATCGGCGAGGAAGACGCCGGTGATGCCGCCGATCACGAACGCCCAGAGAAAGCCGAAGACCCACAGCATCGGCACCTTGAAGTGGATCCGTCCCATCCAGATCGTGCCCAGCGCGCACAGGAAGACGATCCCGGTCGGCACCGAGATGAGCTCCGTCGTGAGCATGATCGGGATGTGGAAGAACTCGGCCATGCCGCTCACGAACATGTGGTGCGCCCAGACCATGAAGCTCAGCACGCCGATGCTGATGAACATCAGGACCGCGAGTGGGTACGCGAACAGCGGCTTGCGCGCGAAGACCGGGACGATCTCCAGGATCGCGCCCAGACCGGGCAGAGCCATGATGTACACGGCCGGGTGGGAATAGAACCAGAACAGGTGCTGGAACAGGATGACGTCGCCGCCACGGCTGGCCCGGAAGAACGACGTCCCGAGGATCCGGTCGAACAGCAGCATGGTGAACGCCGCGGCTACGACCGAGGTGGCGATGAGCGCGAGCGCTGCGGTGACGGTGAGGGCCCAGACGAAGATCGGCATGCGCATCAGCGACATCCCGGGGGCACGCATCCGGAAGACCGTGACGAGGAAGTTGATCGCACTCAGGATCGATGAGACGCCGACGGTCACGAAGGCCATCAGGTACGCCTGCTGACCGAGGTTCGCTTGCTGGCTCAGGGGCGGATACGCCGTCCAACCCGAATCGAAGCCGCCGAGCAACGGGTTGATGGCCACCAACAGGATCGCCAGGGGCAGCATCCAGTAGCTCAGCGCATTCGCCTTCGGGAAGGCCATGTCTCTCGCCCCGACCATGATCGGGACCAGGTAGTTGCCCAGGCCACCGATGATCGAGATCAGGGCCACCGTGATCATCATCGCGCCGTGCGTGCTCATGATCGTGTTGAACAGCTCTTTGTTCGTCGCGATGCCGGGCTGTGCCAGCTCGAAGCGCATGAACATGGCCGCGGTCCCGGCGGTGAAGAAGAGGACGAACGCCGTCACGAGGTATTGGACGCCGATGACCTTGTGGTCGGTCGTGAACCGGAAGTAGCGCTGCCATTCGCCGGCTCGCCCATGCGCGGCGTGCTCGTCGGCGACGTCGGCCTCTCGTCCGGCGGCCCACCGCAGCCAGAACCGAAAGGCCCCGACTCCGAGCAGGAAACCGAGCAGCCCCAGCAGATAGACGAGCGCCAGCAGCTGCCCCGATTCCGCGTGCAGTTCGAGCGCGAGCCCGCCGCCGAGCGCGAAGCCGATGACGGCACCGAGGATGGCGCGAGGCAGCCCCGGCCGCGGGGCGAACGATCGCCGTCGTGGGGCGATCATCCGCGCGGCGTGGATCACCCGTGTCGCGATCATCCCGGCTCCTTCGACGGTTCACTCGATGGCCCACTCGACGGCGCCTCGATCGGCTGCTCGCTGAGCCACGTATCGACCTCAGCCTGGTCCGACACGACCACCGTGGTCGTCATGCTGGTGTGCCCAAGCCCACACAGTTCCGAACACATGCCCGGGTACGTCCCGGACTGGGTCGCCGTCATGTAGATCTGGGTGGGGCGGCCGGGCACGGCATCCTGCTTGACCCCGAAGGCCGGCACCCAGAAGGAATGGATCACGTCGTCTGATTTGATGATCAGGTGCACCCGGCGATCGACCGGGATATGGAG
Organism: Chloroflexota bacterium; assembly: GCA_034666885.1. Classification (GTDB taxonomy): domain Bacteria; phylum Chloroflexota; class Limnocylindria; order Limnocylindrales; family CSP1-4; genus SPCO01. The sequence goes on along the minus strand of JAXDKY010000014.1, from coordinate 3,356 downwards.
CTCCTTCGAGTTCACGCCGTTGGCGTACTCGTAGTGCCAGGCCCACTGTTCGGCCTCGACCTGGACCTCGAAGTCAGCCGTCTGCGCGCCACGGATGTCGACCAGCCCGATCGCGCCGTAGGCGAACAGGCCGAGCACCAGGATCAGGCTCGCGCCGAGCCAGCTCGCCTGGAACCCGGTGTGGCCGTGGATGGGCGGCCCATCGGCCGTCTCGTCCGTGGCGCGAAATCGAAGCGCCGAGTACACGAGGCCGACCACCACCAGCATCAGGACGGGGATGGACGCCGCCGTGAGCAGGACGAAGGCGCTGTTCTCGATGTCCGCCTCGCGCGAGGCGATCACCGGGATGATCTGCCAGCCGAGCACGAGGACGACGCCGAGCACCGATAGGACGGCCCACGCGATGGCGGCCGTCAGGAAGTGGCGCCGTGGGCTCACGGCGCGAGCACTTCCTCGGTGGCAGAGGGCATGGCTAGGTGCGGCGCAAGGCCAGGGCGCATGCGGTCAGTTGACCGTGAGGTCGACGTGCATGCCCTTCTGGTAGTGGAGAAGCTCCTCGACGTGCAGGTTGCAGAAGATGACGTAATGCCCGGGTTGGAGCGTCACCGTCAGCGTGTTGTCCGTGCTGCCGGACTTGATCTCGGCGAGCTCGCTGGGATCGCCCACCGCGGTCAGCTCGGTTGCGTCCTCGGATACCTCGCCGTCGGCATTCAATGGCAGGGCGTTCGACTGGAGGTCCGTCTTGCGGACCACGAACTCGTGTTCCTTGTCGCCGTTGTTGGTGATGTTGAACGTGATCGCCCCCGCGGGGTGGGTCGCCGAGCTGAGGCTGATCTCCCACTCCTTCAGGGTCGCGGAGATCGGCCCGCTTCCGCCACCCGACGCCGCTGGCGCGGAACAGGCAACCACCAGGCTCGCGATCGCCAAAAGTCCCAATCCTCGTCGCATCGTTCCGGTCATCCTCTCCTCGTCGCCACAGATCGGCCCCATGCGCGGATATCCCGTCCGGATGCTTCGTGGCAGGTGTAGCATCGGCGTCGACCGCCGGGCGTTCCATACTCGCAACCAACCATTCGCGAGGTCCGGATTGACCATCCCTGGCTACACACCGCCGGCCCTGCCGGATGTCACGGCGCGGTCCTCGGTCGGCGTCGATGCCGTACCTGGCCACGCCAGCGCACGTTGGCGCGATCGGATCGATCGGTCGCTCTCGCTGGCGCGCCCTGGTCCGAGGCTGGTCCAGCTGTCGCTCGATCTGGCCGGCATCGGTTTCATCGTGCTCGCCTTCGCGCACACCGCCCTGTCGGCCGAGCTGTTGTTCCATTGCGTCTTCACGCTCCTGGTGCTGCACGCCTTCCTGTTCGGCCTGCGCGGCACCCTGTTGCGGATCGGTCTGGCATCGATCCCGCTCATCCTGTACGCGGAGGCAAAGCAGTTCGGGCTCGAGCAGCCCCCGCTCGAGCTGACGGAGTGGCCGCTCATGTTCGTCATCGCGGCCCTGGTCGCGTGGATGGCGGAGCGACGCAACTCGACCGCTCGCCACTACGCCGGGCTCTTTCGACGCGCAAGTGAACGACTGCTCACGGTCGAAGAGGACGAGCGACGGCGCATCGCGGGCGACCTGCACGACGGCGTCGGCCAGGTGCTCACGGCGCTGACGTTGACCCTCGATGCCGCCGGATCCGAGCCCGACCCCGCCGTCGCCCGCCGCCGCATCGCGTCCGCTCGCGCGCTCGCCGACACGGCCCTGGCCGGGACTCGCGACCTGTCGCACCGCATCCAGCCGGCGCGCCTCGAGGAACGCGGCCTGGTCGCCGCGGTGCGGGACCTGGCTTCGCAGTCCGGCTTCCCGGTCGTGGTCCATTCGGACGCCGCCGCGGGCGATCCGCACTTGCTCGGAGCGACCGCCACGGTCGAGGTCTATCGCATCATCCAGGAGGCCCTCGCGAACGCCGCGCGCCACAGCGGCGCACCTCGCGCCCAGGTGTCCGTCACGCGCAAGGACGACCGCCTCACGGTCGTCGTGGCCGATGAAGGGCGGGGCTTCGATCCGGCCGCCGTGCCGGAATCGGGCATCGGCCTGGCGGGCATGCTCGAGCGATCGCGCCTCCTCGGCGGACAGCTCTCGATCGACTCGGCGCCCCACGCCGGAACCCGCGTGACGGTGTCCGTGCCCACCGTGCGCCCGACGGTGGCCGGCTGATGGCGCCGATCCGCATCGGCATCGTCGACGACCACGCGCTCGTGCGCGAGGGTCTTCGCCTGATCCTCGAGGCCCTGCCCGACATGGACGTCGTCGGTGAGGCCAGCGACGCCCCCGCGGCCCTGTCGATGGCAGAGCTCCTCCAGCCCGACATCATGCTTGTCGACCTCACGCTCGACGGCTCGGATGGCGTCGTGCTCGTCCGGGATCTCACCGCCCGCCACCCGCTCATCCGCGTGATCGCGGTGACGATGCACCACCACGAGGAGACGGTCCGACAGGTATTCCTCGCTGGTGCCGCCGGGTACGTCGTCAAGGGTGCCGCCAGCGCCGACCTGATCGCGGCGCTCCGTGCGGTCGCCAACAACCAGCACTACATCCACCCGGTCGTGGCGTCGGTCGTCGTCGTCGACTCCCTGAGGTGGCTCCGCCAGTCCGATCGCCTGAGCCCGCGAGAGATCGAGGTCCTGCGGCTGGTCACGGCGGGACACACCGCGGTCGAGACGGGCCGTGCCCTCGGGATCAGCGCCCACACGGTGAGCCGCCACCTCTCGAACATGGCATCCAAGGTCGGCGTGCACGGCCGGGTCGCGCTGACCAGGTACGCGATGGAACATCACCTGATCTACGACGAAACCTGATCGGCCGTCGTCCGGCAGTGGCTAGTATCAGCCGCGATGCAGGGGCCACCGAGCACACCCTCAGAACCGATCGGGCCTCGACCGAGGGCGCGCCGTGGCGCCCGGCGTCTCGCCGCCGGGCTGGGCGTGGCGGTGCTGATCGCGGCGGCCGGCTACGTCGCGACGCGGCCTCTTGGCGGTGCCCCGGCCGCCTCCCTGCCTGACCCCGGTGCCTCCACGTCCGCCGTCGGGCAGGGCGTCGCCATCGGCCGGTCGGCTCCGGATTTCGTGCGAGCGAGTGACCAGGAGCCGCTCCTCCAGGATCTCGAGGGCACACCGATCCACCTCGGCGACTTTGCCGGCAGGCCACTCTGGATCGTCTTCTGGGCGACCTGGTGCACGCCATGCCAACAGGAGGCGAGCGACATCCGCGCGTCGTACCACGCGCATCGAGCGGACGACCTCGCGGTCCTCGCGATCGACGTCCAGGAGCCGGCCGTGGCGGTCCGCGCGTACGCGCTCGAGCACGATCT
>JAXDKY010000013.1:0-6697 GCA_034666885.1 Chloroflexota bacterium | reverse complement strand
CCGGGACCATGACCCCGAGGTCGATGACCTCGTAGTTGTTGCAGCCGAGCACGACCCCCACGATGTTCTTGCCGATGTCGTGCACGTCGCCCTTGTCGGTGGCCATGACGATCCGGCCGTTTGTGCGACTCGCGCTCGGGTCCTTGGTCGCCTCGATGAACGGGATGAGGTGGGCGACGGCCTTCTTCATCACGCGGGCGCTCTTGACGACCTGGGGCAGGAACATCTTGCCGGCGCCGAACAGGTCGCCCACGACGTTCATGCCGTCCATGAGCGGGCCTTCGATGACCTCGATCGGCCGGTCGGCGGCCACGCGTGCCTCCTCGGTGTCCTCGACGATGAACGCGTCCAGGCCTTCGACCAGGGCGTGGGTCAGGCGCTCCGTCACGGGCAGCGACCGCCAGGCCAGGGCGTCGGGCCGGTCGCCGCCGGCGGTCTCGTCGCCGGCGTAGCGCTCGGCCACGGCCAGCAGGCGCTCGGTGGCATCGGGGCGGCGGTCCAGCACGAGGTCCTCGACGAGATCGCGCAGCTCGGGCTCGATGTCGTCGTAGATCGCCAGCGCCCCAGCGTTCACGATGCCCATGTCCATCCCGGCGCCGATGGCGTGGTACAGGAAGACCGAGTGGATGGCCTCGCGGATCGGGTCGTTGCCACGGAACGCGAAGGAGACGTTGGAGACGCCGCCCGAGACCAGCACGCCGGGGAACTCGTGCTTGAGGCGGCGGGTCGCCTCGATGTATGCGACGGCGTAGCCGGCGTGCTCCTCGATGCCGGTCCCGATCGCGAAGATGTTGGGGTCGATGATGATGTCCTCGAGGTCGAAGCCGGCCTCCTCGCGCAGGAGCTTGATGGCGCGCCGCGCGATGTCGACCTTGCGGTCGGCGGTGTCGGCCTGGCCCTGCTCGTCGAATGCCATGACCACCACGGCAGCGCCGTATCGGCGGCACAGCCGCGCGTGCTCGAGGAATGGCGCCTCGCCCTCCTTGAGCGAGATCGAGTTCACGACGCCCTTGCCCTGGATGCACTTGAGCCCGGCTTCGATGACGTCCCAGCGCGACGAATCGACCATGACCGGGACGACGCTGATGTCGGGTTCGCTGGCGAGCAGGCGCAGGTAGCGCGACATCGCGGCGACCGAGTCGAGCATGCCCTCGTCCATGTTCACGTCGATGAGCTGGGCGCCGGCATCGACCTGCTGGCGCGCCACGACCACCGCGTCCTCGAACCGATCGTCAAGGATCAGGGCCGAGAACCGACGTGAGCCGGTGATGTTCGTGCGTTCGCCGACGTTGACGAACAGGCCCCCCGGCTGCGGGATAGTGAGCGACTGCAGGCCGGACAGGCGCGTCCTCGGCGCGACGGCGGGGATCGCCCGCGGTGGCAGGCCCTCGACGGCGTCGGCGATGGCGCGGACGTGGGCGGGCGTCGTGCCGCAGCAGCCGCCGGCGATGTTGACGAGGCCGTCGCGGGCGAACTGGCCGAGCAGCTCGGCGGTCGTGGCCGGGACCTCGTCGTAGCCACCGAACTCGTTGGGCAGGCCGGCGTTCGGGTAGGCGATGACCGGGATCCCGGCGATGCGCGCCATGTCCGCGATGTGGCCGCGCAGCTGGCGGGCGCCGAGCGCGCAGTTGAGCCCGACCGCCAGCGGCCGCGCGTGCGCGACCGAGGTCCAGAAAGCGTCGACGGTCTGGCCCGATAGCGTGCGACCGGACGCGTCGGTGATCGTGCCCGAGATGACGAGCGGGATGCGCTGGCCGGTCGCGTCGTAGGCGGCCTCCACGCCGAAGATGGCGGCCTTCGCGTTGAGCGTGTCGAAGATCGTCTCGATCACGAGGAGGTCGACGCCGCCCTCGATGAGGCCTTCGGCGGCTTCCTGGTAGGCCGCCGCGAGCTCGTCGAACGTCACGTTGCGTGCGCCCGGGTCGTTGACGTCCGGCGAGATCGAAGCGGTCCGCGGCGTCGGACCGAGCGCGCCCATCACGTAGCGCGGGCGCGACGGATCGGTGGCCTCCGCGGCGTCGGCGGCCTGGCGTGCCAGCCTCGCCGCCTCGACGTTCATCTCGCGGACGACCGCGGTGAGGCCGTAGTCGGACTGGGCGGGGGCGTTCGCCGTGAACGTGTTCGTCTCGATGATGTCGGCACCGGCGTCGAGGTAGGCGCCGTGGATCGCCAGCACGATGTCCGGCCGGGTCAGGTTCAGCAGCTCGTTGTCGCCGCGGACGTCGGTCGGGTGAGCAGCGAATCGCTCACCGCGGAAATCGGCCTCATCGAGCGTATAGCTCTGGATGAGCGTGCCCATCGCGCCGTCGAGGACCAGGATCCGCTCGCGAAGCGATTCGTCCAGCCGGGCCAGGCGGCTCGAGCGGTCGAAGGGGGCGACGGTCGGTCGGTCGGTCGTGGCGGTCATACGCGTGGGCGGCCTCGGGAGCGGGAATCCGAGTGTAGCCGAGGTGGCTCGACGGTCAGATCGCCTCGATCCGGCGCGGCGTGAGCCTCGGGCCGTAGCGCGGGGCGCCGACGCCGCTGAGTTCCAGCAACCGGACCACGAGGGCGCGCCGTCCCCGGTACGGCTCGAGCAGCTCCAGCATGCGGCGGTCGTCGCCGCGCGGCTCCCCGGCCAGCGTCCAGGCGATGAGGTTCGGGATGTGGAAGTCGCCGACGCTCACCGCGTCGTCGTCCCCCAGCGCCCGGACGGCCACCTCCGCGGCGGTCCACGGCCCGATCCCGGGCACCGCGAGGAGCCGGGCGTACGCCTCGGGGAGCGGCAGGTCGACGATCGCCTCGAACCAGGCCGCCCTGGCCGCGACCGCGCGGATCAGCTGGGCCCGCCGTTGCTCGACCCCAAAGGGGTGGAACGCGTAGTAGGGGAGTGCCGCCAGCGTTGCGGGGCTGGGCAGCAGTCGCAGCCCCAGGTCGGCGCCGGCCGGACCAGGTGCGGGCTCGCCGTGCGTGCGCACCAGGCCGTGCCAGGCGCGATGCGCCTCCGTGCCGGTGACCTTCTGCTCGAGGATCGCCGCGACCAGGGCGTCGAAGACGGCCTCGGTGCGGAGGGTCCGGATGCCCGGCCGGCGGCGAGCAAGCCCCGCGATGCCGCGATGCTCCACGGAGGCCAGCGCGTGGGTGGGCTGCCGGCCCGGCTCCAGCCCGACGAGCCGTCCCGCGCGCTCCAGCACGCGATCGGCACCCGGGCCCCACGCCTCCGCCGCGAGGCTGTCCTTCGTCGCGACCAGGTGCAGCGTCGCCGGCCCGTCGGCCGTGCGCGTCGTCCACCAGGCTTCGCGCGATGCCAACCGGATCGTCCGGTCACCGTGGCCGCGGACGAGGGGGCCGAGCGTGCCCGGGAGGTCGAACGGACCGTCCAGTGGCAGCTCGCGCCGGATCATCGGTGGAGTCTGGCATGGAATCGAAATGGGCACGGACCGTGACGAAATCCCTGCGGTAAGCGAAACGATGGTACTTTTGGGTAGACGTGCGACGCCCCAAGGTCGTCGCGATGGCAGCGCTCATTGCTGTCCTCGCCACGGTCGCCGTCCCTGGACCAGTGGGTTCGCGGGCCCCCAGCCCGCTCCCGACCCCTGCTGCAGACCTCTTCGCGATGGTGGAGACGGTAGCGGCTGTCCGCGGACCGGCGATGACGCCCGCACCCCCAGACCCGGGGGCCCGTTCGGACGGGAACCTGGACCAGGGCTCGACGCTGTTCGAGCCACATCTCAGCACAGAGCCGCCACAGGCTCGGCCTCCGGCTGCCCTGCCCGAGGCGACCGCGGGCTCGATCAAGAAGAACACGTGGCGGACCGACGGCAACGTATCGTGGTATGGGCCGGGGTTCTACGGCAAGCGGACCGCCTGCGGTTACGCGATGAGCCAGTCGCTGATCGGCGTGGCCCATCGGTCGCTGCCGTGCGGGACGATGATCACCTTCCGGAATCCTGCCAACGGCCGGGTCGTGACCGCCCCGGTCGTCGATCGCGGGCCGTACGTGTCCGGCCGGGTATGGGACCTGACGGGCGGGCTGTGCCTGAAGCTGGGTCACTGCTACACGGGCCCCATCTCCTGGAAGTACGCCGCCCGCGGCTGACGCACCCTCCTGCTGGTCATCCGCCCGGCAGCGGCGGTTCCCAGCCGTCGGGCGCGAGCTCGAAGCCGGCGAACTCGAAGGCCGGGCTCACGATGCAGCCGACCAGCGTCCACGCACCGAGCGGCCGGGCGGCCTGCCAGGCGCCGACGGGCACCACGATCTGGGGCACTTCCTCGTCGTCCTCGCCCGACCCAAGCCGATGCGTCACGACCGGGGCCGCATCGCCCGCCCAGACCCGGAGCTCCAGGGCGTCGCCGGCGGAGTACTGCCAGATCTCGGCCGCATCGACCCGATGCCAGTGCGACCGCTCACCGGCAGCGAGGAGGTACAGGATCGCGCTGGCGGTGGGGCGTTCGCCGTCGGGGGCGTCGGCACGCCACGTCTCGGCGTACCAGCCGCCCTCGGGGTGCGCGCGCAGGCCGAATCGCTCGATGACGGTCGGTGCCACGGTCGTGCTCACTGGGCAACTCCGGTGTCTTGGGTTCGAGCCCCTAGGCTAGCGGCTCCCGGTCCGCGCGGCCTCCACCAGCCGGCGCGTCGCCGCGATCACGAGGTCGGGTCGCTCCATCTGGATGAGATGGCCCGCGCCCCAGGCCAGTTCGAAGTGGACGTGTTCGGGCGACAACGACTCGTAGGCAGCCACCCAGGCCGCGGCGATCGCGTCGTTCGTGACCGTATCGAGCCGCGGCTCCGCGCGGGGCGCCCGGAGCACCTCGACCGGGGTGCCGGCCACGGAAGCCGCCTGCAGCTCCTGCTCGGATGCCGGCCAGTCAAGGTCCTCGACCTGCGCCACCAGGTCGCGCAGCCGATCGAGCTGGGCTTCGTACTCCGGGCGCAGCGCGCCCAGCAGCGGGTGGATGTACGCCGACTCGAGATCGGGGTCGAAGGTGTCGACCATCACGATGCCGGCGACGTCGCTGCGGTAGCGATCGGTGAACACGCGGACGTAGTTCCCGCCGTGGGAATGCCCGACCAGCACGAACGGCGCGACCTCACCGGCGACGTCGAGGGCCTCCCGGAGGTCGGCGACGGTGTCGGCCAGGGTGTGGCGGCCGCGCGGGTCGCTGGAGCCAAGGCCCGGCCGGTCGTAGGCGCAGGTCCGGGTCGTGCTGGCCATCGCGTCGAGCACCGTGCCCCACGACCCGGCGCCGCCGCCCATCCCGGACTCCAGCACCACCGTCGGCGAGCCCTCGCCGCGGCAGTCGAGGTAGATCGACCGGCCGCCGATGTCGACCGCGCGGCCCTGCGGCACGTACGGTGGCGCGATGCTGCGGGCCGCGAGCCAGGCGTCGGGTCCGCCGGCGCGCACGACATCGACGACGAGCGCCAACACCACCCCGACGACGACCGCCAGCGCAAGGCGCACCAACCACTCGCGCGACGTGATCCGCTGGCGGTCTCTGCCCATGCGTCCTACCGTAGCGGTATGTGCAGAAGCATCAAGACCCTCCGTCGTCCGGGTGAATCGGCGACGACGGGCGAGCTGGAGGCCGCCGCCCGCCAGTACGTCCGCAAGCTCAGCGGCTTCCGCGAGCCGAGCGCTCGCAACCAGGAGGCCTTCGAGGCCGCGGTCGCCGAGATCGCGCACGCGTCGCGTCATTTGGTCGAGTCGATCGGCGTCGCCGTGGAGGAGGGGCCGAACCGTTGGACGCCGGGCAGCGGCCAGACCCGGACGCGACCGCGCATCCTGGCGTGACCAGCCGGGCCGAGGCGACCAGCTCGGCCGAGGCGACCAGCTCGGCCGAGGCGACCAACCCGGCCAGCGCTGCACCGTGGTGGGTGCGCCCCGGCCTTGACATCGACGCCGACGGGCGGCTGCGAATCGCGGGTGCTGACCCCGAAGCCCTGGCGCGCGAGCGTGGCACGCCGCTGTTCGTCTATGACCGGACGCGGTTCGCGGAACAGGCGCGGCAGCTCCAGGCGGCGTTCGCGCCGACCGGGGTGCCGTTCCGTCTGCGGTTCGCGCTGAAGGCGAACCCGCTGCCCGAGGTCCTCGAGGTCTTTCGCGGGCTGGGTGCGCCGGCGACACCCGAGAGCGTCGGTATCGACGCCTGCTCGCCCGGCGAGGTGCTGCGGGCGCTCGAGTGCGGCTGGAAGCCGGGCGAGATCAGCTACACCGGCACGAACCTCTCGGAGCGGGACCTGGACGTCGTGCTCGCGCACGGGATCCACTGCAACCTCGATGCGCTCAGCCAGATCGATCGTTATGGGCGGCGCGCGCCCGGATCGCGGATCGGCATCCGCATCGATCCCGGGGCCGGTGCCGGCTACAACGAGCACCTCGAGTACAGCGGGGAGCGGCCGACGAAGTTCGGCATCGGGCTCGAGCGGCTCGACGAGGCGTTGGCGCTGGCCGCCACGCACCGGCTGGCCGTCGACACCATCCATTTCCACGCCGGTTCCGGCTGGCTCGGGGACGGCCTGGTGGCGTTCGAGCGCGCGCTGCCGGCGGCCGTGGAGGCCGTCTAGCGGACCCGCGCGGCGGGCCATGATGTCGTCGAGGTGAATGTCGGCGGCGGCCTGGGCATGCCGGCCCGCAGCGACGAGCCGCGGATCGACCTCGACGCCTACGCGGCGGTCGTCGCCCATCACCTCGGGCCGCTCGGCGTCACGATCGCG
>JAXDKY010000012.1:0-5104 GCA_034666885.1 Chloroflexota bacterium | reverse complement strand
CGGATTCCTCGTGCTCGTAGTCCGGCGAGAGGAACGCGGTCGTTCGAACGGCGGCGGTACCCGTCGCGTCGGTCGATGCGGTCGTGTCTGCCAAGCCGCTCACCCGCAGCGGCACGCCGGGGACCGGTGTGCCCTCGTAGAAGTGGGCGGTCGCGGTCACGCGGATCCGATCGCCGGCGATGTAGACCCGGTGGCCGGTGACGACATCGAGCCGATACGCGGGCTTGAGGATCCGGCCGACTTCGATGTAGGTGGATGAGACCACCTCGCCGCTGACCAGGGCTTCGACCTGGTAGGGGCCCTCGGGCACATCCTCCAGCGCCAGGGACCCGACGAAGGCACCCGTGGGCCGTGGCTTCGCGTCGACTTGCGCGATCGGCGGATTGGCTCCCGAGTCGACGTTGGCCAGCACAAGGCGGATCGTGACGCTGCCAGGGACCTTGCCCGTGTCGCGATCGCGGAGGACGCCCCAGGCATTGACGGTGTCGGTCTGCCGATATCTCGTCCGGTCGGTGTGGAACAGGTCCCAGTACTGCGGGTTGCCGCCGAACGACGGGTCCCAGTAGATATCGGTGCCGTCCTTGCCGTCCGGGTTGTTTGCGCCCGTGGCCGGCAGGAAGGCGGACTGCCCACCAGCGCTGATCGTGATGACCGGCGTGCAGCCGTCCTGGCAGCCTGGACCAACCTCCGGCAGGAGGGATCGGGGAGTGTCGACCATGAACGTGCCGTCCGCGCCGGTTCGGCCAAGGCTGGCGCCGCCCGCGACCGCTACCGCGGCGTTCGCGATCGGCCCGTCCGAGGCGAGATCGTTCGCCCAGACCAGCGTCTTCGTCTCGGAGACGACCAGGTAGCTCGCGATGTCGGTGACCTGCAGGATGGCCTGGGCCTGGTGCCGCTCGGACGGGTACTGCACGAGGTACCAACCGGCCGGAAGCGGTTCGGGAAGGCGCGTCCACAGCGTGCCCTGGGCGTCCTCGAGGTGCGCATCGAGCCCAGCGACCCGCGACAGCCCCGCCGTGGGGACGCGGTCGGCGGCATTCCACGTGCTCCAGCGCGGCGTGGTGCGAAGCTGCCGGAACGCGTCGATGGCGGCGGCCTGGTTCGCGAACCGATAGACCTCCAGTCGGACGCTGTCGGGGGAGGTCGGTTGCGCGCTCTCGTCGCCGGAGACATCGCCGAAGGCCCATAGCGCGATGGTCGGCCGGTCGGCGACCGCCGACTCGAACAGGTCGGTCGAGAACTGGAAGGTCGTCTCACTCGTCGTCGGTGGATTGGCGGCCGCCGTCTCGAACTGGAAACGCACGTCCTTCTCGAGGGCCTCGCCGGTGGCCTCCACGGTGATCCCGTGCTGGACGGTGACGGTGTAGATCGTCTTCGGGGCCAGGCGCGTCGGCACGAAGGCCAGGACGCGCCCGTGCTGTTCGAACCGCCCGTCGACCTTGGGCTCGATCGAGACGTGCGCTGCCGCGTCGACGGCCCCGTCCTGGTCGAAGGTGATCTCGATGCCCGTGTCGAGGCGGACGTCGGTTTCCGTGTTCTGGGGCAGCGTGCCGACGACGCGCAGCGGCTGGCGGGCCTGGAACGCCCACGTGTCGAGCGTCTGTCCCTCGTCGCCGGCCAGGGTGAATCGGTAGACCGTCCCGGGCGTGAGCGGCTCGGCGGGGGTCAGGCGCACTCGGCCGTCCGACTCGGGCTTCGCGGTCAAGCGCAGGAGCGGCTGGACCGAGAGGTGCCGGACCAGCTCCTTGGCGGGGATGCCCGCGAGCCCGGCCAGGACGAAGCCGCTGTCGAGATCGACGACCCCGCCGGTCGCCTTCAGCGCGGTCAGCTCCGCCACCGGCGCCCAGGCGGTGACGAGGTCGGGGCTCACGGGACCGGGCGGGTTCGTTGGTCCAGGATCGGCTGGTCCGCCGGGAGCGCTCGAGCCGTCCGGGCCCCCCGGCTGCGCGGAGCCGCCGGACGGCCGGTCGGAGGGATTCGTCACGGCGATCCCGACGTTCGTTGGGCCGGCCCGCCATGCGAGCGTCCCGCCGACGACGGCGACGATGACGGCTGCCGCCGCGACCAGCACCATCGGCTGGCGGAAGCGAGCCGGGAGTCGGGCCGGGAGTCGAAGCAGGGTGGGTCGCTCAGCCGAAGCCGGCAGCGGTGCGGGCGCCTCATCGATCGCCTCGGATGCGGCTGCCGCGTCGAGGATCCGCGCGCGGAGATCATCCGGGGCGCCCATCCGCTCGAGCCCGACCAGCGCCACGGCGTCGGCGCGAAGGCTCTCACCGATCGCCCGGCACGACTCGCACGTCGCGAGGTGGGCGGTGAGGGCTGCGTCGTCGTCCGGGGACAGCTCGAAATCGAAGGCCGCGGCCGACAGCTCGAGCGCGCGCTCGTGGCCGATCATGCGAGCGCCTCCATCGATGACAGGCGTTCGCGCAGTTGCAGTCGGGCGCGGCACATCATGCTGCGCGTCGCGTTGGCGCTTCGACCGATCGCCTCGGCGATCTCGACGCCGCTGAAGCCGTTGGCCGCCATCAGGAGGGCGGTGCGCGCGTCCGCGCCGAGCTCGGCAAGGACCAGGTCCAGGTCGGAGCGGCGTTCCTGCTCGAGGAACTGCGGTTCCGGTCCGCCTTCCGTCCTCCGGTCGAGGAGCTCACCGAGCTGCTTCTGGGCGACCGCGGCCCGACGTGCCCGGGACACCGCGAGGTTCGCGATGACGCGATAGAGCCAGGCGCGAACGTTGATGGGCTCGCGGCCCGCCTCGACCTCGACGATCAGCCGCAGGAAGGACTCGTGGACGAGGTCCTCGGCGACTTCCGGATCGCGGCTCGTGCGCAGCGCGAACGAGTACAGCTCGCGCTGGTGCGCGTCGTACGTCGTGGCCACAAGGTCCGACGGCCGCGGGGCAGGATCGACGTAGGCGCCCATGAAGACGTCGACGTCATCCATGCGAGCGAGGGTGAGGACCTGGTACACGCCGCGTGTGACGTCGCGACGCCGCGGATGTTGCGCTGCCCTTGAGCATCATTGGGCCCCTGACGGGTGACGGCTCGGGCCGAGAGGCTCGATACAGCAGCGGGGACGCTTCGTGTCAGACGATGTTGCAGTCTGGCAGGCGGGTGTCGGCTACTTGTCAGGGCCGGACCGTGGTTAACCCAGGTCCTGGAGGAGCTCCGCGAGCTGGAGCGCGTTCGTCGCGCCGTAATTGGCGTAGCAGTTGTTGAACAGGACATGGGTCTGCGCCGCCTGGCCGGCCGCCTCGCGGACGCGCGGGACCCACTCTTCGAGCTCGGTCTCGTCGTAGAGGTAACGGAACCGCTCCACGGTCTTGATGCCGGGTTTTTCCCACGTCTCGGTGCGCCGACCGTGGAAACGCACGAGCGCCAGCTCGGGCGACGTCGCGGCGACGATGGGTGGGACGCTCGACTTGAAGCCCTGCGGGCCATCGACCATGACAAGCGGTATCTGGCGGTCGCCGAGGAACTTGAGAGTCCGCTCGATGTTCTTCTCGTTGAACCACGACGCGCTGCGGAACTCGACGGCGGGCGTCATGCCTTCTTTCCGCAGGCGCTCGACCGATTCCTCGATCGTGGCCCGGTTCTCCGACGAGGTGAAGAACCAGCGCGGGTACTGGAGCAGGATCGAGCCGAGCTGACCGGCCTCTTGCAGCGGCTCGAGGCCGTCGGCGAACCACGCCCAAACGTCGTCCTTGAGGTTCTCCGGCAGGTCCTTGGCGTAGATCCGGGCCTTCTCCACGACCTCACCCGGGAGCGCCTCGCGGAGGTCCTTGGGCAGGCGCTTCGTCTCGGTCGGCTGGCCGGTCATCAGCGCGTGAGCCTTGATGTCGAAGGTGAAGTCGGGCGGGGTGCGCTCGACCCACAATTCCGAGGTGCGGCGGACCGGTAGCGAGTAATAGGTCGCATCGACCTCGACGAGCGGAAAGCGCGAGGCGTAGAACTGCAGGCGCTCCTCGGCGGAGTCGGCGCCGCTCGGGTAGAAGACGCCCGAGGCGGTCATCGTGGGATCGGTCCAGGACGCGGTGCCGATGCGGATCGTCCCGCCGCCCTTGAGCTCGAGCGGGTTCGCGGCGACGTCCGTCGGGCCATCGAAGGTCTCCGCCGCGGCGTCGGGACCCGGGTCGTGGACGCTCTCGATCACGCACCCAAGGGTACCCGGGTCGTGGCCCGGCTGGGATCCCGGCGACCCCGCCGAAACAGGGTCGTTGAACCTGAAAGTCTGAATCTCGTGAGGGTACTTGGGGGCCGTAGGCGGGCCACGTGCTTGACGCTTACGATCGCCCGACATGACAACCCTTCGACCTGGGGGCCGAACGTTCGCGCGCGCGTACGATCGGACGGTCGCCCATGAGCTCGGCCGCTACATGCCGCGCGTTCTAGCCGCGTCCACCGTGGTCGTCATCTCCGAGTCTGTCGCCGGGGTGGCCCTCGGCGAACCCGCATTGCTGGGTTCGGCGTCGCTGACGGCGGGCTTCGCCGTGCTGATCGTCGTTGCCGGTGCCCTGTTTCGGCGCGGCCATGAGCGATCGGTCGCGCCGATGCTCGCCGCGAGCGTCTACCTCCTCGGGTTGCTTTCGGCGATCCTGATCCCGGGCGCGGCCACGGCCGCGGCGATGCTGCCGATCCTCTCGGTCGTCCTTCTGCTCCCAGGCCGTCGTCGCGCCGCGATCATGGCCATCCTGGCCGTGGCCCTGGGCGGTAGCGTCCTGACCCTCCTGATGGCCGGTGTCCCGCATCCGTTCCCGCCCATGAGGGAGCCGCTGGGGACGGCGTTCGCATCGGCGACACTGCTGGGTGTCGCAGTGCTGATCCTGGGCGCGTTGACCGATTTCGCGATCCAGGCCAAGGAATCGCTCGACGGCCTGCATCTGGCGCTCCGATCAAGGGATGCGACCTTCGTCGAGCGTTCAGCCGTGGTGGCGTCGCTCGGCAGCCTCGAGCGCAAAGAGACGATCGAAGCTACCGCCGATGGCATCGTCGACGCGTTGATGCGTATCCCGAACATCGATCTTGCGGGAGTCTTTGCCGCAACAGACCGCCACCTCCGAGTCCTGGCCGTGTCCGGTCCGTCCGGCTTCCCCGTGGGTCAGGGCGAT
>JAXDKY010000011.1:0-2734 GCA_034666885.1 Chloroflexota bacterium | reverse complement strand
TGTCGTGTCACTCGCTTCGCCACATCGTCGGCGGGCGGCTCGACTGCTTCTCGTGCGACCGCCGCACGAAGGTCCGCTACACGCTGTGGCAGCGGCTCACGTCGCTGAACCTGCATCACATGGCGTGGGCCTGGACCAGCCTCATCTCGGTCACGCTGGCCGACGTGTACGTGCGATTGGTCGCGATCGGGGCGATCGTCGATCCGGCCATCCACTTCTAGGAGCCGCGAACCCGACTGATGGCGGATCCCACGCGCCCGCAGAACCACCCGCACGACGTCCTGGTCATCGGCGCGGGCGGCGCCGGGCTGCGCGCGGCGATCGCGGCGCGAGACGCGGGCGCCGATGTGGGCCTCGTCTGCAAGTCGCTGCTCGGCAAGGCGCACACGGTGATGGCCGAGGGTGGCGTGGCCGCGGCACTGGGGCACGTCGCCCCGACCGACTCGTGGCAGACCCATTTCCGCGACACGATGATCGGCGGCAAGTACCTGAACCACCCGCGGATGGCCCAGCTCCATGCCCAGGAGGCGCCGGACCGAGTGCGCGAGCTGGAGTACTGGGGCGCGGTCTTCGACCGGACGGCCGACGGCCGGATCCTCCAGCGGCCGTTCGGCGGGCACTCCCATCCGCGGCTCGCGCACGTTGGTGACCGGACGGGCCTCGAGATGATCCGGACCCTGCAGGACCGGGCGGTCGCGGCCGGCATCCAGGTCTACATGGAATGCACGATCACGCGGCTCATCTCAGGCCCCGACGGGGTGACCGGCGCCTTCGGCTACTGGCGCACGACGGGGCGGCCGATCGCCTTCCCGGCGAAGGCCGTGGTCCTGGCCACGGGCGGCATCGGCAAGGCCTTCGAGGTGACGTCGAACTCGTGGGAGTACAGCGGCGACGGCGACGCACTCGCCTATGCGGCCGGCGCGGAGCTCATCGACATGGAGTTCGTCCAGTTCCACCCCACCGGCATGGTCTGGCCGCCGGGGGTTCGTGGCCTGCTCGTCACCGAGGCCGTCCGCGGCGAAGGGGGGATCCTCAAGAACGCCCTCGGCGAGCGGTTCATGTGGAAGTACCTGCCCGAGGAGCGCCGCCACGAGTACGCCGCGACCGACGAGGAGGCCGCGCGCTGGGTGACGGCCCTGTCCCAGGGCAAGGAGACCGACGCGCGGCGCCCACCCGAGCTCTCGACCCGCGACAACGTCGCGCGGGCCATCTACATCGAGGTGAAGGAGGGCCGCGGCACGCCACACGGCGGGGTCTACCTCGACATCAGCTACCTGCCCGCCGAGCACGTGCGCCGCAAGCTGCCGTCGATGTACGAGCAGTTCAAGGAGCTGGCCGACGTCGACATCACGGCGGGGCCGATGGAGGTGGGTCCGACGACCCACTACGTCATGGGTGGGGTGCGCGTCGAGCCCGACACCGGGGCGACGACCGTGCCCGGCCTGTTCGCCGCCGGGGAGGTGGCCGGGGGCATGCACGGGGCGAACCGGCTGGGCGGGAATTCGCTTTCGGACCTGCTCGTCTTCGGCGCCCGGGCCGGGACGAGCGCGGCGGCGCTTGCCGCCGGCCGGGATGGCGAGCCGCACCTCGATCCGGTCCAGGTACAGGCGGCCGCCCGCGCCCTGGCGGCGCCGCTCGAGCGCGAGGACGGCGAGGATCCCTACGCGATCCAGCGCGACCTGCAGACGATGATGCAGCGGCTGGTCGGGATCTTTCGGGTCGAGGACGACCTCAAGGAAGCGGTCCGCGAGCTGGTCGAGCTGCGCCGCCGCTGGACACGGGTCAAGGTCATGGGCGGTCGCGCCTTCAACCCCGGCTGGGACCTCGTGTTCGAGCTCGGCAACCTCCTGACGGTGTCCGAAGCGATCACGCGCCTGGCCCTCCAACGCAAGGAGAGCCGCGGCGCGCACAGCCGCATCGACTACCCGGAGACCGACGACGCCAAGTGGGGGAAGCGCAACGGCGTCGCGGCCAAGGCTCCCGATGGCACCATGAAGGTCTACACCACCCCACTCCCGAAGATGCCCGACGAGCTGCAGCGCCTGCTCGCCGGCGACCACTGACGACGGAGGCACCGATGCCCGACGCACACCTTCGGGTCTTCCGCGGCTCGGCCGGGGAGGAAGGGCACTTCGACGAGTTCGACGTGCCGGTCGAAGAGGGGATGGTCGTCCTCGACGCCCTCCACTGGATCCAGGGTCACGAAGCGCCCGATCTCGCGGTGCGCTGGAACTGCAAGGCGGCCAAGTGCGGCTCGTGCAGCGCCGAGGTCGATGGCCGCCCGCGGCTGACCTGCAAGACCCGCCTGTCCGACTACGACCTCGAGGAGCCGATCACCGTCGAGCCGATGCGCGCGTTCCCGCTGATCAAGGACCTGGTCACGGACGTGTCATGGAACTACGAGGTCAACAAGACGATCCAGCCGTTCACCCCGCCGCAGGACGTCCCGCAGCAGGACTGGCGCTGGCAGCAGGAGGACATCAACCGGGTCCAGGAGTACCGCAAGTGCATCGAGTGCTTCCTGTGCCAGGACGTCTGCCACGTCCTGCGCAACCACGAGACGGACAAGCCGTTCATGGGACCGCGCTTCCTCGTCCGGGCAGCCGGGCTCGAGATGCATCCGATCGACCAGGCGGATCGCCGGGAGTACCTCAAGGACAGCGGCGGGATCGGCTACTGCAACATCACCAAATGCTGCACCGAGGTCTGTCCGGAGCACATCAAGATCACCGAT
>JAXDKY010000010.1:0-3502 GCA_034666885.1 Chloroflexota bacterium | reverse complement strand
TCAGGTTGGTCCGCAGGCCCTCGTTGTTGGCCATCGCGAACGCTGCGATGACGAAGTACCCCCAGCCCTTCACGAAGGGCGTCAGCGGGTGCAGCCGCGCGCCCACCACCTCCTCGGTCAACTGAGGCGGCTGAGGCGGCTGAGGCATCGGCTGGGGCATCGGCTGGTACGACGGCGGCTGGGGCGGCGGCATCGAGGGCGGCTCGGTCACAGGCCCCACGCCTGTGCCTGGCCGAGAGCCGACAGGCGGTCGCGCAACCGGGCCGCCTCGTCCGGGTGCAGCCCGGGGATCTTCGCGTCGGTGGCCGGCGTGGCCGTGTGCAGCTCGACCGTGGCGATCCCGAACGCGCGCTCCAGCGGACCGGCCGCGACGTCGACGAACTGCATCCGGCCGTACGGCACCACGACCAGCTGGCGGAACATGATCCCGTGGCTGACCAGCAGCTCGTCCTCACGTTCGGCGTACTTCCAGGACCGCTGGTTGCGCCCGATCAGCACCCACGCCCACAGGTAGCCGAGCACGATGAGTACCAGCGCCAGTACGCCGTACAGCCAGCCCAACAGCATCCCGAGCAGCAGTAGCCCGGCGATCACCAGTACGACGCACACGACGGCTGCGCTGACCCGGCGTACCGCCGCAAGCTTGGGCGAGACCGGCGTCCAGCTGACATCGGAAGGAGCAAAGAGGTCGTCCACCCTCTTAGCCTGTCACGATAGGGGTCATGAGTACGGAACGCGTGGTCGGAATCGGGGCAGGTGCCGCAGCATTCGAGCGGGGCGGTACCGATCCGGGGTCCGAGCTGCCCACCACGGACATGGTGCTCAACATCGGGCCGCAGCATCCCGCGACCCACGGCGTACTGCGGTTGCGGCTGACCCTGGACGGTGAGCGGATCGTCGGCTGCGAGCCGATCATCGGCTACATGCACCGGGGCGCGGAGAAGCTCTTCGAGGTGCGCGACTACCGGCAGATCATCGTGCTGGCGAACCGGCACGACTGGCTGTCGGCGTTCTCCAACGAGCTCGGCGTCGTGCTCGCGGTCGAGCGGATGATGGGCCTGGAGGTCCCGGTCCGCGCGGTCTGGCTGCGGACCCTGCTGACCGAGCTGAACCGGATCCTGAACCACCTGATGTTCCTCGGCTCCTACCCGCTCGAGCTGGGCGCGATCACGCCGGTCTTCTACGCGTTCCGCGAGCGCGAGACGATCCAGGCGGTGATGGAGGAGCTGTCCGGCGGGCGGATGCACTACATGTTCAACCGGGTCGGCGGGTTGAAGGAGGACCTGCCGTACGGCTGGCTCGATCGCGCCGGGGCCGCGTCTTCCGCAGTACGGCGGCGGCTGCCGGATATCGAGAACCTTGTCCTGGGCAACGAGATCTTCCGGGCCCGGACGGTCGGGATCGGCCGGCTCTCGCCGGAGCTGATCGCGGCGTACGGGGTCTCCGGCCCGATCGCCCGCGCCTCCGGCGTCGACGCCGACCTGCGCCGCGACGAGCCCTACCTGGCCTACGAGGAGCTCGCCCGCGACGGCGTACTGCGCGTGGTCACCCGCACCGACGGCGACTGCTTCTCCCGCTTCTCCGTCCTGCTGGAGCAGGTGAAAGTCTCCCTGGACCTGGTAGACGCCTGCCTGGACCGCCTCCGCACCCTCCCCGCCGGCCCGGTCAACGTCCGCCTCCCCAAGATCCTCAAGGTCCCCGAAGGCCAGACCTACACCTGGACCGAGAACCCGCTGGGCATCAACGGCTACTACCTGGTCTCCCGAGGCGACAAAACCCCCTGGCGCCTCAAACTCCGCTCCGCCAGCTTCAACAACATCTCGGTCCTCCCCGAAATGCTCCCCAACACCATCGTCGCCGACATGATCGCCATCCTCGGCAGCATGTTCTTCGTAGTAGGCGACATCGACAAATAGCTCATCGGTCCGTTGGTACCCGGCGTGTCTCCGATCATCGGTCCCTTGTCACCAACGACGTGACCGCGGTACCAACCCGAGGATCTTCCCGACGGAGTCTTCCAACGCGGTGTCCTCGCCCCAGATCTGCCATCGTCCGACCGACAAGATGTCCCAGCCGAGCCGGCCCAGCCGCGTACGGCGTACCGAGTCATCGCGCTGCTTCTCGGCTGTGCCGTGCCACCTGTCCGAGTCGTACTCCAGCCCGAGATGCCGATCCGCCGTACCGGGAATCGGATCGAGGAATCCCAGGTCGATCCGATAACTGTTAACGCCATCGGTGACCTCGATCTGCGGGGCCGGCACCGGAAACCCAGCGTCGATCATCCGCAACCGGAGCCAAGACTCACCCGGTGACTCGGCGCCCGGATCGATCAGGGCCGCCAATTCACGGGCCTGAACGATCCCCGGATGATGCGGATAACGCCCGATTGCATCTTGAACCTCGAGGCGCGTGATCAGGCCGGCCCGAGCCATCGCATCCAGTGCGGACAGGGCGAAGGGTCGCCGGAGATGTCGGGCAAGGTGGACGGCCGTCGCCATCGGCGAGGTGATTTGCAGGCCGTACCAGTCGATAACGTCGCCCGGAAAGAGTGTCTGCGAGTGACCGTTGGCCCGGGAGATCTTCACTGCCCGCGCTCTCGTCTGGCGCACGAAGTCTGCCTTGGGAGTGTCCGCGTGCTCCGACAGAGCCAGCGTGTCGATGCCGAGCAGCCAGGCAGCGGTCCGACGGCAAGCGACGGCGTCGGGTGGAGCGACTTTGGCGATCGCCGCAGCTCGGAGGGGCAGTGAGTCTTCGACGAGCGCATCGACATAGACCCCGCGAACTACAGAACGAAGCAGACCGATCCGGAGAAGTCTGCGGATCTGCTTGGCATCCAGATCGTGGTCGCGTCCCTCCGCCCGGGTGAATGGCTGGCCGTCGAGGATGAGGTCGGGAAGGGACGCCAGGGGGCTGGAGATCTCGGAGTGCATCCCAGCAGGATGGGCGAGCACGGCGAGATTCCACCGGACTTATCCACAGGATTGCTTCAAGGGACCGATGAACGGCGACACGCCGAGGAACAAGGGACCGATGATCGGGGAGGGGGTCAGGAGGCGGCGAGGCCTCGGAGTTTGAGGTCTATTACGGTGGGGGCGTCGGATTGGGAGTGTTTGTCGCCGGCGGCTACTACGGTGGCGACCTCTTCGTCGATCTTGTCGAGGCGTTCGTCGATGCGGTCGAGGCGGCGTTGCATGAGGTCTACGAACTCGGCGTTCTCGACGACTCGGGCGCTGGTGATGCGGGAGTACTCCTGGGCTACCTGGACGCGGTCGTCGGAGTGGGCGAGGCGTTCGACCAGGAGCTGGTGGCGGATCAGGATCGAGGTGCCGATGGCGACCAGGACGGCGCCGACGGCGGCGGCGCGCAGGATCCACTGGTTCTGGGAGAACAGGGCGATCGCGACGCCCACGCAGATGACCACCAACAGCGCGTTGGCGACCGTGAGAACGGTGGTCCTGGTTCGACGGCGGCTACCCCTTGACCCCATGGACCGACATGTTAG
>JAXDKY010000009.1:0-4376 GCA_034666885.1 Chloroflexota bacterium | reverse complement strand
AGGTACTCCAGCGTCGCTGGGACATCGAGGATGGCCTTCGGCCCCGCGCAGACGACGGCCATCGGCGTCCGGCCGAGCTCCTCGAGGTCGGACGAGATGTCGAACGAGGCCGGCGCCGCCGACCCGGGTCCCGCCGACGCGCCCCCGCCGGATCCGCCCAGCGCCCCCCGATGCACGCCACCGATCCCGCCCGTCGCGAACACCGTGATCCCCGCCGCGTGTGCAGCGATCATCGTGGCCGACACCGTGGTGGCCGCCCACCCGCCCCCCGTCAGCGCGACCGCCAAGGTCGGCCCAGCGGCCTTGCGGACCGAGCCCGGCGGGGCCGTGGCGAGCGCCTCGAGCGCCGCCTCGTCCAGCCCGACCAGCAGCGACCCGTCGCGGATCGCTACCGTCGCCGGCACCGCGCCGTCGGTCTCGCGAATGGCCGCCTCCGACGCGGACGCGACCTCGAGGTTCTGCGGATACGGCAGCCCATGGCTGATGAGCGTCGACTCGAGCGCGACGACGGGGCGTCCATCGGCGAGCGCGGAGGCGACCTCCGGGCCAACGACCAGCCGCTCGGTAACGGCACGTGAGATGGGCATGTCGGAAGCGTACCGTCGCCGCTACCCTGCGCGGATGCCAGCCCGCCGCCCGATGACCCCGGAAGACCTTCGACGCGTGGTCGTCGTCGAGGAGCTCGACCTTTCGACGGACGGTCGCCTGGCCGTCGTCGTCCGCCGCTCGATCAGCGGCGACCGGTATCACGGCCACCTGTTCGCGATCGACCTGGCGGGTCGTGGCGCGAACGCGCGGCCCCGGCAACTGACCCGTGGCGCCGTCCGCGATACGTGGCCGCGACTCTCGTCCGATGGCCGCACTGTCGCTTTCGTGCGCACGCAGCCCGCCGACCCGGACGCGCCCGCGGCGCTCTTCACGCTGGACCTCGCCAGGGCCGGCGCCGCCACCCGGCCGACGCGGGTCGGCGAGCACGGCGGCGTCAACGAAGTCGCCTGGTCGCCCGATCGTCGCCGCCTCGCCTTCACCGCCGAAGTCGACCCGCCCAGGTTCCTGGTCGGACCCGTACCGCCGATCAGCCGGCGCCGGCGACCCGGCGCCAGGGCCGCCGCGGAGACCCCCGCCCCACGCGCCCGGCGCATCGCTCGAACGGACTGGCGCTGGGATGGCGAGGGCCACCGCGATCGATGGTCGCACCTGTTCATCCTCGATCGGCTCGGCGGCAAGCCACGCCAGGTGACGCGCGGCGACTGGGGCGTGTCGGACATCGCGTGGCACCCGGACGGCCGGACCATCGCCTTCACGGCCGACCGCGGGCCGGAGCCCGACCTCCACCCGCGCTCGACCATCTGGGCCGTTGACGTCGATGCGGGCAACGGCGCCGGCGGCAAGCCCCGCGAGGTCATGGCACCCGGCGGCTGGGCGAACCATCCCGCGTGGTCGCCCGACGGTCGATGGCTGGCGGCCATCGGCATCCTCGAGTCGGAGCCGCTCGACGACGTCAGCCCGGAGATCCTCGTCGGGCCCGCCGACGGCAAGCGACCGCCGCACGAGCTCGACCCGGAGCTCGACCGCGCGATCGGCAACTGGACGGACTCGGACCTCAACGGCTGGATGGTCAGCGGCCGCCACGGGCCGGCCTGGGCGGACGGCCGCCGACTCGTCGCGACGGTCTCCGACCGCGGTCGGTCCCATCCGCACGTCTACACCATCGACTCGAAGACCGGGCGGCTCGTCGAACGAACGCTGGCCGTCACGGGCGACCGCACGACGCACACGGCGGCCGTCGCGCCCGGGGCGACAGCCGCCGACGGCGCGCCGCGCATCGCGTTCCTCGGCACGGACGGCGCGAGCGCCATGGAGGTCTACACGAACGACGGCCCGGATCCCGGCCGCCCGCGCCGCCGCACGACCTTCGGATCGCGCTGGCAGGACGCCCATCCGATGCCGGAGGTGCGCCGCCTCGACGTCCCGGGCGCCGGCGGTCCCATCGAGACCTGGGTGGTGTCCCCACCCGGTGCCCGCGACAAGGCCCTTCCCACGGTCGTGGACGTCCACGGCGGTCCGCTCGGCGCGTGGGCTCCGGCCCCGCACCTCGAGGTCTTCCTGCTGGTCGCCCGCGGGTACCGCGTCGTGCTGGCGAACATCCGTGGCTCGGCCACGTATGGCCGCGGCTGGATCCGGCCGCAGCTCGGCGACTGGGGCGGAGTCGATGCCGCCGATGTGCATGCGGCAGTCGATCACGTGGTCGAGCTCGGCCTCGCCGACCCGAAGCGACTCGGTGCCCTGGGCCTGAGCTACGGCGGGTTCATGGTCAACTGGCTGGTCGGGACGACCGACAGGTTCAAGGCCGCGGTGTCCGAGAACGGCGTCACGAACCAGATCGCCGGCTGGGCCAATTCGGACAGTGGCCCGGAATACGACCGGGCGGCCCTCATCGGCGACCCGTTCAGCCCGGACGGCATCGAGAAGCTGTGGCGGCAGTCACCGCTGCGCAACGTCGCATCGATCCGCACCCCGCTGCTGATGTTCCAGGCCGAAGCGGACCTGCGCTGTCCGCCGCAGGACAACGAGCAGTTGTTCATCGCGCTGCGCCACCTCGGCCGGGAGGTCGAATACGTCCTCTATCCCGAGGAATCGCACACGTACGCCTCGACCGGCCGGCCGGACCGACGGATCGACCGGATGACCCGCATGCTCGACTGGTTCGACCGCCACCTGCGCTGACGGTGGGACGTTCGCCGGGTGGTCGATGGCCCCAACTCCCCGGTGTAGCGAGGCACCGGCGGGCGCATGATGCCGGCATGTCGATGCCGACCCGCCGCCTCGTCCACCTCCCCGCGTTCGCTGCCATCAGCCTCGCCATCGCGCTGATCGCGCCGGCTGCGGCCGCCGCGAACGAGTTCCCGAAGGGCTTCGAGGGCTACCACACCTACGCCGAGATCTCCGCCGCGACCAAGGCCGTCGCGGACGCGCACCCCGACATCGCCCGGCGCTTCAGCATCGGCAAGAGCTACCAGGGCCGCGACATCTGGGCGATGAAGATCTCGGACAACGTCGCTACCGACGAGAACGAGCCCGAGGTCCTGTACGAGGGACTCCACCACGCCGACGAGCACATGGCGTCGGAGATGACGCTGAAGATCATGCACTGGCTCGTCGACGGCTACGGGACGGACGCCCGGATCACGAACATCGTCAACACCCGCGAGGTGTGGATCATCTTCGAGGTCAATCCGGACGGCGCCGAGGCCGACATCGCCAACGGGCGCTTCCACTTCTGGCGCAAGAACCGCCAGCCGACGCCCGGCACGCGCTACATCGGCACCGACCTCAACCGCAATTACGGCTACCGTTGGGGCGGCGGCGGGCGCACCAGCACGAACCCCGCGGCGATCACGTACCGCGGCCCATCCGCCTTCTCGGCGCCGGAGGCCCGTGCGGTCCGCGACTTCCTCGCCAGCCGCGTCGTCGGCGGCCGGCAGCAGATCAAGCTCTCGATCTCGTTCCACGAGGCCGGCCGGCTCGTGATGTGGCCGTACGGCTACACGATGACCGACATCCCTGGCGATATGACCGTGTCCGATCACTCCGCGCTCGTCCGGATCGGCCGGGAGATGGCGGCACGGAACGGCTACCGCCCCGAGCAGGCGAGCGACCTGTACATCACCTCCGGCACGACCCGCGACTTCCTCTATGGCATGTACCGGACCTTTGCGTACACCTTCGAGATGTCCGTGGTCGATTACCCCGACGACTCGAAGGTCGCCAGTGAGACCGGTCGCAACAAGACCGCGGTGCTGTACCTGGCCGAGCGCGCGTCGTGCCCGCTCGCCGTGCTGGGCGACGTGGTCCGGCGAGCGCGCTGCGGCGCCTTCGACGACGACCTCGAGGTCGCGCGAGGTTGGACGGTGAACCCGGATGGCACCGACACGGCCGGAAGCGGCCGGTTCGCCCGGGCGAATCCGGTAGGTACGTCGTCGAACGGCGCCAAGCAACTCAATGTCGTCCCGTCCGGCTCGAAGGCATTCGTCACGGGCGCTTCGGCGGGCGCCTCGGCGAACGCGAACGACCTCGACGGGACGACCTCCGTCCGAAGTCCCGAGCTCACCCTCGCGGCGACCGCCGGCCAGCGGCTGTTCTTCCGCTATGTGTTCGCCCACGGCGCGAACTCGTCATCGGCCGACAAGCTGGTCGCCAGCATCGAGACGTCGGGCGGCGTTCGCACTCCGGTCGTCACGCTGACCGGGAATGCCACCGATGTGGATGGCACCTGGAAGTACGTCTACGCGCCACTCGATGCGTGGGCGGGCCAGACGGTCCGTATCTATTTCGAGGCGGTCGACGGCGGGGCGAACAGTCTGGTCGAGGTCGAG
>JAXDKY010000008.1:0-4269 GCA_034666885.1 Chloroflexota bacterium | reverse complement strand
GATCGCGAGTGCGCCATACCCGCTGTGGTCGGCTACCCAGGCGACGCCATCGAGCCCGAGCACGAACGCGGTGGTGGCGTAGGCATCGGCCCAGGTGAGACTCGGGCCGACGACCGTCACGCTCTGCAGGTCGCCGGACGCGCGGGCCGAGCGTGGATCGCGGATGTGCGCCCCGCGCTCGTACGTGGCCGATGTCGCGACGGCGAGGTCGTTAACCGCCAGGACGGCGGCGACGCGGTCCCGCTCCCGGGGATGGCGGATGCCCACTTGCCAGGCTCGGCCCGGTTCGGGCTCGCCGCGCGCCGCGATGTCCCCGCCAGCACCGATCGCGAAGTCGCGCACACCCGCGGCATCGAGCTCGTCGGCCATGCGTTGGACCGCCCAACCCTTGACGAGCCCGCTCGGATCGAGCCGCCCATCGCTCGACCAACGTCGCGCGTCAAAGGCACCGTCGGAGTCCACCCGCAGCGCCTCGCACATCGCCAGGACGGCGCGGACGTCCGGATGCGTGTCGCGCTCGGCGAGGGTCCCGTCAGCCAGTCGGCTGACCTCGCTGTCAGGCCGAAACGGGCTGAACCGCGCATCGACCTCGTGCAACCACGCGATCGCTCGATCGAGGTCGGCCGCTGGCGGTTCACCGCCGCGAAAATCGAAGGACACCACCGTGCCCATGACGGGTTCGACGTGGACGAAGCGGTCCACGCTGGGCACAGTCCGCAGCGACGCGGTCACGCCCGGACCTGGTCGAGTGCCGACTGGAGCGACTTGGCGTACGCCTCACTCGTGTACGTGGCGCCGGACAGCAGGTCGATGCTCGCGCTCTGCGCGGTCAACGCCTCTTCGCGAAGGATCGGCGCGGCCTGGCTGGCGATGTTCTGCGAACGGCGATCGCTGTTGGGCAACTGGAGCGCGGTGACGTCGGTGATGGCGCCACCGGAGATCGTGACCTCGACCTGCACGTCCCCGAACCGGGTCGAGATCACGGACCCGGTCGCGGTGCCGTCCTTGTAGGTCCCGGCCGCGGTCGCCGGCGCGGTCGGGTCGGTCGAGGGCGTGGGCGCTGCCGTCCCGGTGGTCGGCGCCGCTGTCGCCGCTGCCGATCCGGGCGTCGAGCCCGTCCTGTTGGTGGCCGCGGGCGCATCGCCCACGGCCACGGTCCCGCCACTGGCGACCCCGCCCACGGTGAGGCTCTCCGGCGTCTTGAAGCTGAAGAGAAGGGTCAGCGCCAGGGCGGTGGTGATCAGGGCGCCGACAGCGCGTTTCGGGATCATGGCGAGCTCCGGTTCAATCGTCGAATCGTTCGCGATGGACGCGGTCCGGCGGGACGCCGAGACCGACCACCGTGGCTGCGACGGACTGCATCATCGCGTTGGGGCCACACAGGAAGACATCGCGCTCGGCCACGTCGGGGACGAGGGCCGCGATGGACCGCGATCCGAGCGGGTCCCTGCCCGACGGCTGGTCCCGCCGAGACCCGACCAGGTATCGCACCTCGACGCCGCGCCGCTCGGCGAGCAGGTCGAGCTCAGTGCGGAAGACGAGGTCCGCGGCGGAGCGGGCTCGATACAGCAGGATCACGTGCGCCGTCGCGGACAGCTCCTCGAGGAGTGCGCGGAGCGGCGTCACGCCGATCCCGCCGGCGACGAGGAGGACGCGGCTGGAGGACTGGCGCTCCGGCGTCATGTTGCCGTACGGCCCCTCGACGATCGCGCGGGTCCCGGTCGGCAGGTGCGCCAACCGGGCCGAATCCTCGCCGAGTGCCTTGACCGTGAGCCGCAGCCAGCGCCCGTTGGGCTGTGCGGAGATCGAGTAAGGATGGGCCCGCCACCAGCCGTGACGCGTCAGGAACCTGACGATCACGTACTGGCCCGCGCGCATGGAGAAGTCCTCCAGGTGGCGGCCGGACAGGTAGACGGACACGACCTCATCGGTCTCCGCCACCACGTTCGAGACGTGGAAGCGATGCCGGACGTTGACCGCGATGGGGCTGGCGACGCGGAACGCGATCAGCAGTCCGAAGGTCACCACGTACAGCGCGACCCAGTAGATGCGCGCAACCGGGTCGTCGACGAAGTCGGAACCGACAACGAGCTGGTGCGCGAACCCCAGCGCGATCGCGAGATACGCGTAGAGGTGGATGCCGTACCACGTCTCATACGAGATCTTCCGCCGAGCCTGGCGAACGGACGTGACGCCCACGGCGGCGAACAGGACCAGGCTGACGGTCGCCATGAGCACGAATTCGTACGTCGTGATGAGCGTCCACGCCTCGCCCAGGAAGCTCTGGCCGTCGACGAGCGAAAACCCGAGCGTCGTGAACACGCCATGCGCGACGAGCAGCCACAACGCGCCGAACCCGACCCAGCGGTGGGCCGAGGTGAGCCGGTCGCGCCCGAATGTGCGGTCCAGCCACGGGGCGCGGGACATCAGCACGAGTTGGAGGAGCGCGAGGAAGGTGCCCACGAGCGCGGTCAGCTGCCCCACGCCGATCGCGACCTCGCCCACGGTGCCTAGCCGATCGAGCCCGCCGTGGCGGACCCACATGAGCACGATGATCGCAACGTTGGCGCCGAGGAGACCGACGACGTCTTCCGCCCGCAGGCGACGAGGGGCGGGCTTCGGCACCGTTCTCGACCGCGACGCCGACGCCCTGGACAGGGAGGTCATGCCGCCGATGCTGTCGCCGCGGACTGAGAACCGTCTGAGAGCCCCGCGTCAGCAGGCGACGGGTCGGGCCCTCGGATGCGACGCGGTGTAGGTGGTCGACGCCGTCGACAGGCGCTTCGCGATGACGACCAGCTTCGGGTAGCTCGCGTTCGGGCCCTCGGACGTGTACATCCAGAGGCGCTCGGACGTGACGCCGACGGCCGACTGGACCGACGTCACGTGGCGACGGACCGAGATGATCTGATAGGTCGAAACCTTGGAGTCGCTCGTGTAGACCCGGACTTTCATCCCGATGAGGCTGGCGCCGTTGTTGATCTTCGAGCGGCTCAGGAGGGGAAGGAACATCCCGGTACGGGCGTGGGCGTAGATCAGCGTCACGCCCGGCTCGCGCGGCTGGTTGAGCTCTCGGATGTACATGGCCACTCGGCACGGCGGATAGCCGGCCGGGCCCCTGATGATCGGCAGGTCGATGCCCAGGGTCCCCACGACGATGCGCGTCGCGACGGGATAGGTCAGGTTCGCGCAGCGCACATGGGTGCCGCTGACGGTGCGGAAGGCGATCGTGCCGGTCCGTGCCACCTTCCAGATCGCGGACATCTTGGTGCCCGACACGTTGCGGCTCGTGGCGATCTCACCGGTCGGGCTCGAGGTCACCTTCACGAAGCTCGCGCGCACCGTCCCGAGGCTGGCGCAGGTGCCGGCGCGGATCTCCAGGGAATAGAGCGCGTTGGCCCGCATCGAGGTCAGGCGAAGGGTCAGCAACCCAGTCGTGTTGGTGTAGGCGCGTAGTGACACGCGTCCGTTCACGCCGTTCGTGCCCGCGCTGCCCTGCCACAGTCGTTGCGTCGTGAGCGCGAGCGCGCCGCCGACGTTCATGGTCAACAGCAGCGTTATCGCCAGGACGACCGGCCAGATGCGGCGCATGCGAACCCCCGTGCGTTGCGCGACCTCAGCTGGTCGCGTCGCTCAGGCTAGGGGATGGGACCAACGGCTGGTAGCGTCAGGACGAGATTCCGGTGCCCGCGCGCACGGGCCCTCGCGGTCCTGGCGCGCGCGGTGGGCGCGCCCCCGGAGGTCGAGGTGTGTCAGCCCTTGCGTTCGAGGATGGGGCGGGCGATGTCCGGCTTGTCTACGACGAACGCGAACATGGCTCGATCGCCCCAGCGACCCAGGAACAGGTGCCCGTAGATGTTGACGCCGGCATCCGCGAGGGCGCGCGACAGGCGCGCCATCCCGCCGGGACGGTCGTCGACCTCGGTGACCAGCGATTCGCCTTCGATGTAGACGTAGCCCTGCTCGTCGAGGACGGCCTTGGTCGTCTCGTCGTCGGCCGTGGTCATGATCACGTGGCCCGAGTCGCCGATGCTCCCGCCACCGATCGCTCGCAGGTCCACGCCGCGCGCGGCCAGCGCTTCGGCGAGCGTCGCCATCGCGCCGGGCTCGTTCTTCAGCTGGACCACGAACTGGTTGGCCATGGTGGTGATGGTCCTCCGGGCGCTCGACTTCGATGGCGCCGGGATTCTATCCCGCGCGAAGGTGCTACGGTCCGAGCATGATCGACTCGGACCTGCCGACGGCGGTCGCCGAGGCGCTGGCAGCCCC
>JAXDKY010000007.1:0-2895 GCA_034666885.1 Chloroflexota bacterium | reverse complement strand
GGCCGAGCTCGCGCAGCTGGAGCTCCGGCCGCTCGTCGCGCAGCAGCGGCAGCCCGATCCGCTCGCGCCGGATATCGGCCGGGGCGATGTCCACGCTGAACAGGCCCTCGTCGTAGAGCGGCGCGCTCAGCAGCGCGGCACCGGTGGGCGCGATGACCTCCGACCCGCCCCAGAACGAGATGGATTCGTCGACCCCGACCCGGTTGCAGAACACGACGAAGGACGTCGTCAATTGCGCGTAGGTCCGCATCAGCGTGCGCCACGACGTCGCCGTGCCCAGGCCGACCTCGTTCGTTGCGGCCAGGTCGCGGCCCGGCGACGACGAGACGTTGATCAGGATCTGAGCGCCGTCGAGGGCCAGCAGCTGCGGCACGGTCAGGTGCCAGAAGTCCTCACAGATACCGATCCCGACGCCCACGCCTAACCTCGAGGGGACGGCTCGCAACAGGTCGCCTGCTGCGAAGAACCGGCGTTCGTCGAACAGCCCGTAGGTCGGCAGGAACAGCTTCCGGTGGACATGGACGATCTCGCCGTCCTCGAGCAGGGCCGCCGAGATGAACAGCCGGTGGTCGGCGGATTCCTCGACGAAGGAGACGACCGCCGACAGGCCACGCGTCGCGGCCGCCAGCCCGTCGAGCCTCGGATCGTCGAGCCGGAGCGAGACCTCGGCCGCGAGGTCCTGGAGCTGGTAGCCCGTCAGGCCGAGCTCCGGGAAGACGACGAGGTCGGCCTTCTCGGCCCGGGCCTGCTCCAGGAGCTCGTGATGGCGCCGCAGATTCCGGTCCAGCTCCCCCAGGCTGGGCGCCAACTGGGCCAGGGCCACGCGGATGGACTGCATGGGCGCGAGCATACGCGAACCCCACCCGAGCGGACCCGTGGAGACCCTGGCGGAAGCGTGACGAGCGCGCCGC
This sequence comes from Chloroflexota bacterium, assembly GCA_034666885.1. GTDB lineage: Bacteria > Chloroflexota > Limnocylindria > Limnocylindrales > CSP1-4 > SPCO01. The sequence continues at coordinate 1,984 of JAXDKY010000007.1, read as the reverse complement.
CCGGTGCTAGTGTTCCGGCACCCGCGCGCATCGGAGAGGATGCCGCGTGTTCGCGCCACGCTCCGCGATCCCGGCCAGGGAGGCATAACGGACCGGGACAGGGGGCACAGAGGAGGAATCGACAGCATGACCCGATCACGTAGGTGGTCGCCTCGGATAGCGGCCCTCGCCGCGTCCGCAGCGATCGTCTTCGCGGCCTGTGGTGGCGCGACGCCATCGACGGCGCCCGCATCGAGCGCGGCAACCGCCGCGCCGAGCACGGCCGTCGAGAGCACTGCGCCGTTCACGGCCGTGCAGTACCCGGCGACCGGCGAGGCCCCGTGCGCCGAGGCGGCCGCGCCGGACGCCACGCACGACAAGTACACCGGCAACTTCAAGAAGATCAGCGCCCCCGACGCCCAGACCGTGGTGTTCGAGCTGTGCGCCAGCGACGTGGCCTTCCTTTCGAAGATCGCGTTCACATCGTTCGGGATCAACGACAGTGCGTGGCTGAAGGCGCACATCGACCCGGCCGGGACCACCAACCAGGCGATCGTGTCCGAGGTCAACGGCACGGGCCCGTACAAGCTCGATGCCTGGAACAAGGGCTCGGACGTGACCTTCTCCCGGTTCGACGACTACTGGGGCGAGAAGGCCAAGTCGGAGAAGCTCATCATCCGCTGGAGCACCGAGGCCGCCCAGCGGCTGGTCGAGCTCCAGGCCGGTACGGTCGATGGCATCGACAACGTCGGTGGCACCGACTTCGAAGCCGTGAAGGCGAACCCCGATCTCCAGCTCAAGGAGCGGGTCGGCCTCAACGTCATGTACCTCGGCTTCAACAACACCTTCGCTCCGTTCGACAACGAGAAGGTTCGCCAGGCGATCGCCATGGGCATCGACCGGCAGCGCCTGGTCGATGACTTCATGCCGCCCGGCTCCGAGGTCGCGACGCACTTCACGCCGTGCGCGATCCCGAACGGCTGCGTCGGCGATCCGTGGTACGAATTCGACGCCGCGAAGGCCAAGGAGATGCTGGCAGCGGCCGGCTTCCCGAACGGCTTCAAGACCAAGATCCAGTACCGCGACGTGTCCCGCAGCTACGTGCAGGACCAGAACGTCATCGCCGCGGCCCTGCAGCAGCAGCTCAAGACCAACCTGGGCATCGACGCGACGATCGAGGTACAGGACTCCGCCACGTTCATCGACAACGCCGACGCCGGCAAGCTCGACGGCATCCACATCCTCGGCTGGGGTGCCGACTATCCGGACCAGACCAACTTTCTCGGCTACCACTTCGGCGCTGGTGCCACGAAGCAGTTCGGCGACAAGTTCCCGGACATCACCAAGGCGCTCGACGAAGGCGCCGCCGGCCTCAGCGACGACGCCCGTGCGCCGGCGTACACGACGGCCAACAACGCCATCAGGACGCATGTCCCCATGATCCCGATCTCGCACGCGGCTTCGGCCGTCGGCTATCGGGCCGATATCAAGGACGCGCACACGTCTCCGCTCGGCAACGAGATCTTCTCGGTCATGACGCCGGGCGACCGGACGCAGTTCGTGTTCATGCAGAACGCGGAACCGCCCGGCCTCTACTGCGCCGACGAGTCCGACGGTGAGGCCCTGCGCGTCTGCAACCAGTTCTCGGAAGGTCTCTATGCCTACGAGATCGGTGGCGTGGCCGCCGTCCCGGCACTCGCCACCAAGTGCGAGCCCAACACGGAACTCACCATCTGGACCTGCACGCTCCAAGCGGGCGTGAAGTTCCACGACGGATCCACGCTGGACGCCGGCGACGTGATCGACACGTACGCGGTCCAATGGGACGCCGACAACCCGCTCCACAAGGGACGAGACAACTCGTTCAGCTACTTCCCGGGCCTGTTCGGTGGGTTCCTGAACCCGCCGGTGCCGCCGCCGGCAAGCTAGCGACCAACGAGCCATCGAACGAAGGGCGTCGCCTGCGGCGGCGCCCTTCCCATATCCTCAACGTCGTCCATCCATA
>JAXDKY010000006.1:0-2533 GCA_034666885.1 Chloroflexota bacterium | reverse complement strand
TCGCCCGGATCGCCGTCGCCAGACTGCCGGCGGGATGCTCGACGTCGAACCCGTGGGCGCGCAGGACCTCCGCGACCCAGGTCGCGGCCTGCCGTTCCTCGAAGGCCGGCTCCGGGTTCGCGTGGATTCGATGCGAGAGGTCGAGGATCTCGGGCCGGGCCGCCTCGACGGCCGCGGCGACGCTGGCCTTGAGGTCGACCTGAGGCTCGGCGGGGCGAACGGCGGTACGGTCGGCCACGGGTCCTCCTCGGGTCTCGGCTCGGCGGCGCGTCAACGGCCGCGGCGAGATGGTAGCCCGGTCCGCCCGGGGGGACCTCAGCGTTCCGCGGAGAGCGTCGCCTCGGCCACGGCCGCCAACGTCACGATGAACAGGGCGATGGGCAGCTCGAGGGCGCCCTGCAGGCGCAGCACGATGAAGATCGTGACGACGAGCCCGACCCAGCCGCCGCGACGCGCGGCCCGGGTCCAGTCCCCCCGGTAGGCGATCCGCCGGTGGCGCCCGAAGACCAGGAGCCAGATCACCGGGACGGTCGTGAGCCCGACTGCGAGGCCGATGAGCGCGGCGCCGATGAATCCGGCGACCGGGTCGGCGATCGGGTCGCGGGTCGTGACGATGACAGCGACGAGCAGCCACACGATCCCGGCCGCGGCAAAGATCGCGAGATTGACCAGGCGGTCGCGGGATTCCATGCGCAGCGAGTCTAGGGTGTCGGCTCCGTCCCAGGCCCACGGACGCGCGAGGCGCTCGAGTCGCATGGTCGATCGTGGCCTCCGTGTCGAAGCGGGCGGCTGTTCCCCCGGACCGGCGACGATGGCGGTCCGAACGGTCGGTGTCACCTCGGTCGGATGCCCTATCTGGCCGTGGCCGCGCTCGAGGGGCAGATGTCCCGGAACGGACACCACGAACAGGCCATGGCGTCCGGCGTCGCCGGGTACTGGCGCGCCCGGATCCCCGCGGCAGCGGTCGCCATGCGTTCCCGCGCCTTCGCGAGGCGCTTGGGGTCCACGTCGACCTTGCCGACCAGCCCCGAATCGAGGAAGTGCAGCGCGACCTGGTCGGGCAGCCGTCCCGTCAGCGCCTCGTAGCCCATGGCGTAGATCTGCAGTTGCAGCGATTCGCGGGCGCGCTGGCGTGCCCGTGCCGGGTCGCGCAGGTCCGACGACTTGTAATCGGTGATGGTCACGTGCTCGCGGCCCATGATCCCGAGCGTCGGCGTGACGTGATCCGCGGAGGGAGTCGCATCCCCGGTGACCGCCTCGGCCTCGCCGGTGAGGGGCTCGATGTCGACCCGGTCCCAGCGGCCGCGGATCCGGTCACCGCCCAGGGCGAAGCTGAACTCGCGCTCGACGTAGGTGGGGATGACCGCGCCGGGCAGGAGCTGCTCCTCGCGGAACCGGCGCAGCGCCGCACGCGCCCCGGCCAGGCGTGCCTCCTCGTGCTCGCGGCTCACGAAGCCCTCGTTCGACCAGGCCGAGTCGAGGACCTCGTCGAGCTCCGCCTCCGACATCACGTGTCCGCGGGCGTGGCGGTGGTGGAACAGCTGGACGACCTTATGCATGGCCGAGCCGTAGATGAGGGCATGATGCGGGGCGGTCGGCACTCGCAGGACGTGGGCGTACTTGTACTTGAGCGGGCAGGTCAGGTACGCGTCGATCTGGCCGAAGCTCAGGCTCAGGGGCTCGTCGATCGGGCCGCGCTCGGCATCCACTGGGGCATCGACCCCGGCGAAGCTCGCGAGCCGCTCCTCGGCGGACGGCGGCGTGACCCCGGCGCCCGGCGTGGCGGCAGCGGCCGGCAGGTCGAGTGCCTCCAGCACGAACGGGGATACCTTGCGGGCCCGGGCCCCGCCGTAATCCGCGGCATGGGACAGGATCAGCTCGTCCCGCGCCCGGGTCATCGCCACGTAGCACAGCCGTCGTTCCTCGGCGAGGGACCGCTCGGCCGTCGGCGGGTCGCCATGACCCAGGCCGGCCGGCAGCGTCAAGGCCTCGCCGCGACCGTTCCCGGGGAAGCGGCCCGACACCATCCCCGGCAGGTAGACGACCGGGAACTCGAGGCCCTTCGCCTTGTGCACAGTGAGCACGGCGACCGCATCGGCGTCCGGATCGAGGTCGGCCGTCGCCGGATCGTCGCCCGCCTCGATGAGGGTCTGGAGGTGGCCAGCCACGAACATCGCCCGGTCGTCGGCGAGGAGCGCCGACTGGGCACGGATGATGTCGAAGAAGCGGGCGATGTTGCCGAGGCCCTCCTCGGCGGCCGTGGTCGGCGTACGGGCCAGTCGTGCCAGCGTCCCGCTGTCGCGCAGGAAGGCGTACAGGACCTCGCCGGCCGGCCGGTCGTGGGCCATGGCCGTATAGCGGGTGAGGTCCTCGACGAGCCGATGCACCGCCTGGCGAGTCGCCGGTGAGACCCGCAGGATGCCCGGCTGCCGCTCCAGCTCGTCCAGCGTCGCCCAGACCGACCGGTGGCGGCGCCGGGCCGTGTTCACGATGGCGGTCAGGTCCTCGCCGCCCATCCCGTAGACCTCCGACG
>JAXDKY010000005.1:0-10411 GCA_034666885.1 Chloroflexota bacterium | reverse complement strand
TGGCCAGCGCACGCTCGATGGCGGCCACCTTGCGCCGACGGGTGGCGTCGTCGATCCCAGTCCCGCGACCGGTCACGTCGTCCGGCGAAGAACCGGTCAGCACGGCCACGATGGCGCTCGCCGCCGTGGTGTTGCCGATCCCCATCTCGCCGATCCCGATCAGGTCCAGGCCGGCCGACCGTAGCTCGTCGACGGCCCACAGGCCGACGCCGACGGCCGCGATGGCTTCCTCCCGGGTCATGGCCGACCCCTCGGTCATGTCCGCCGTTCCCGCACGGATTCGGGCCGAGACCAGCCGGCCACCGCGCGGGCCGGTGGCCACATCCGGGATCGGCCCACCCACGCCGACGTCGATCACCGTCAGCGAAGCCCCCGCGCCAGAAGCGAGCGCGTTGATCGCCGCTCCGCCTTCGATGAAGTTGGCGACCATCTGGGCGGTGACGTCCGAGGGGTACGCGGAGACGCCCCGGCGGGCGACACCGTGGTCGGCGGCCGCGACGACGATCGCGCGACGCGCCATCGAAACGTGGGGATCGCCCGTGATGCCGGCCAGCGTGACGACCAGTCCTTCGAGCCGCCCAAGACTGCCGGGCGGCTTCGTCAGGCCATCGAGATGGGACGTCGCGGCCGCCATCGCCGCGAGGTCGAGCGGGCCGAGCGCGGCGATGGCGGCCAGGGTGCCATCGAGCGATGGATCGATGCGTACGGTCACGGCCGTGGCCCGTCCTTCAGGGACAGCGGCAGCCCGGCGACCATCAGGTACGCCTCGTCGGCGACCGCGGCCAATCGCTGATGGGCGATCCCGACGAGGTCGCGGTACGCCCGGGCGCCGGCATGCATCGGGACGATGCCGAGCCCCACCTCGTCGCTCACGACCACCACGGGGCCCGGCCGCGCGGCGATCGCCGCGAACGCGGCGGCCACCGGACCGTCGAGGATCGGGTCGATGTCGGGGACGTCGTCGCCGAGCAGGACGCTGAGCCAGAGGGTCAGTCCGTCGATGAGCACGGGATCGGCCGGATCCGTGCGGGCAAGGGCGGCGGCAAGATCCGGGCCGACGTCGACCGTCGGCCACGATGCGGGCCGCTCGCGCTGGTGACGGGCGACTCGATCGTCGAGCTCGGGGTCACCGGCCAGGGCCGTGCCGAGGAACCAGGCCCGACCGTCGCCGGCGAAACGGCGGGTCGTTGCGAGGCCGAACCGGCTCTTGCCGCTCCGCGTGCCACCGAGGACGAGAACCAGGGGTGCGGCCACGCCTACGCCCCCTCGGACGGGGTGTCCGTCATCGAACCACGACCGCCAGGAGGACCAGCGTCGCGGTCATCGTGATCTCGACCGACGTGCCCAGGCCGTCGCCATCCAACCGGCCGCGGGCGCCGCCGATAAGCGCCGTGCCCGCGAGCCCGATCGCCGCGCCGCCCAGCCCCGCGAGCCCGATCGGCCAGCCCGCCAGGACTGCACCCAGCCCAACGACGATCGCGGCCGTCACGCCTCCTGCGAGCACGTCGCCGGCCGAGACCCGGGCGCCGAACCACGCTCCCAGGCCGTCGCGCGCGACGCGGCCGTGAAGCGTCGCCACGGCGAGCACCGGCAACCAACGCGACACGGCGCCCGCCGCGACCAGGCCCGCGCCCACGATGAGCGCGCCTGATGACGTGCCGACACTCGCGAGGGCGGCGACCTGGGCGCCGAGGACCAGGAGGAGCGTGACGGCCCCGCCGGGGCCGACCGCGGGATCGTGACGGGCACGTTCGGCGCCGGCGGCGTCGGGCGCGATCAGGGCGTCGGCGGTGTCGGCCAGGCCGTCCAGGTGCAGACCGCCAGATACCGCGGCCAGCAGCCCGACCCCCGCGATCGCCCCCAGCACCGGTTCACCGACCAGGTCGAGGAGCACGAGCGGGACCGCGGCAACCAACCCGACGACGGCCCCGACGAGCGGGAAGGCCGCGGCGCCCGGGCCGGTCGCTTCGGTCACGCGGACGGGCAGCCGCGTGAGCAGGCCGAACGCGGCCCGGACCTCGTCCGCGACGCGCCGGGGCGATCCGCTCGCGACGAGGTCCACGGATCAGGCTGCTCCGACCGGCAGCCGCACGAGCGCGGGGTCCACGCCGAACACCGACCGGATCCGGTCGGCCGCGAGCGTCTCGGCCGGCGACCCGTCGGCGACGATCCGCGCCTCGCTCATCACCACGATGCGGGGAAAGAAATGCGCGGCGAGCGCGAGGTCGTGCAGGACGGCCACGACCGTCGTGCCGTCACGGCGGTTGAGGTCGGCCAGGAGCTCCATGACATCGACCTGGTGGCGGATATCGAGATGGGCGGTCGGTTCGTCGAGGACCAGGATGGGCGCCGACTGCGCCACGGCCACCGCGATGAAGACGAGCTGACGCTCGCCCATCGACAGCTCCCGGACATCGCGATGGGCGAGATGCTCGATACCGACCCGCTCCATCGCGCCGCTCACCGCCGCGCGGTCGGCCGGTCGGAGGCCGGTGAACGGCAGCTCGTGCGGCAATCGGCCCAGCGCCACGACCTCGTGCACGGGCATCTCGAACGGCAGCTGGACGAGCTCGGGCACGACGGCGATCGTCCTGGCGACGATGGCGCGCTCGACGCTGGCGATCGGTGCACCGCACAGCCGAACCTCGCCGGAAGTCGGGCGCAGGACCCCGGTCAACGCCCGCAGGAGGCTCGACTTGCCGGCACCGTTCGGGCCGACGAGGGCGAGCCGTTCCCCACCGGGGATCGACAGCGTCGCGGCGCTGACCACGCGCCGCTCGCCGTACGCGATCGTGAGCTCGCGCGCCTCGAGGATCGGCTCGACCGCGATCACAGCTCGTAGCTCGAGCGCGAACGCTGCAGCAGGAAGAGGAAGAACGGCGCGCCGAGCAGGGCCATCACGACCCCGACCGGCACGTCGCCGACGAGGCGAGCCACGACGTCCGCGGCGGCGAGCAGCGCTGCCCCGAAGATCGCCGAGATCGGCAGGACGCGCCGGGCCGCCGGGCCGACCATCAGCCGCACGACGTGCGGCACGACCAGGCCCACGAACCCGATGAGCCCGCTGATGGCGACGCCGGCGGCCGTCGCGAGCGAGGCGAGGGCCAGCAGGATGCCCCGTTCGCGCCGGACGTCGATCCCGAGGTGGCCGGCGGCAGCGTCCCCCAGGAGCAGCCCATCGAGCGTTCGCGACCGAAGCACCATGAGGACGCACGCAGCGGCGATCAACGGACCCGCGACGGCGAGGCGGATCCACGAGGCTCCGGCGAGTCCTCCCAGCAGGAACGAGAAGATCTGGCGGAGATCGGCGCCGGACACGTACATCGCCATCGTGAGCAGCGCCGCCAGCACGGAACCGACCGCGTAGCCCGTGAGCAGAAGCCGGGTCAGGCCGCCGGCACCGCCGGACCCACCGAGCCGGAACACGACCCACGCCGACAGCAGCGCCCCCGCGAACGCGAGGCCATGGAGCAGGCCGAACTCGATGATGGCGATCTGGATCGGGAGCAGCACCGCCACCGCGGCCCCGAGTGCCGCGCCGGACGCGGTGCCCAGCACGTACGGATCGGCCAGCGGGTTCCGCAAGAGTCCCTGGAATGTGGCACCGGCCACCGCCAGCCCGGAGCCGATGGCCATGGCGGTGAGGACCCGCGGCAGCCGCAGGTCCCACACGATCGTCTCGGTCGCCGGTGGCCAGTCGAGGCCGACGCGCAGGCCGAGCATTCGCCACAGGAGCACGCCGATGGTCTCGCTCGGACCGATCTGCACGGACCCGAGGCCGACACCGGCGATCGCCGTAACGAACAGCAGGACGAGGCCAGTGAGGCCGACCACGACCGGCCGCTCGCGGACCCAGGCGGCGAGGCCGCCGGTATGCGCGCCGGGTGCGAGCGTGCCGGCCGATTCCATCGCTATGGCGCGGCCGGGAGGGTCACGTCGGGCCGGATGGTCGCCGCGAGGTCGCGCAGGCCGATCGGCAAGCGGGGCCCCGGTCGCGTGATCTCGGTGTCGTGGACCGTGCGGATGTCCTTGTTCACGACCGCGGTCATCACGTCCCACCCGGGCCGGGCGGCCACGGCCTCCGGGGTCGGGTTGTAGAACGGGTTGACGCCAAGCACGATGACCTGCGGGTCCCGTTCGATGAGCTTCTCGATCGGGATCTCGTAGGTGCTCGCGGAACCGGTCGTGATCGTGTCGCCGCCGGCCAGCGTGACCATCTCGGCGACGAAGGACTTGTCCGCGGGCGCGTAGATCGCCCCGGTCGTGCCGTCGTAGCCGATCTCGTAGTAGACCCTGGGCCGGGTACCGCTCGCGGCGACGGCGCCGCTGATCGCGTCGATCTCGGACCGCATCGAGGTCGTGAGGGCCACGGCGGCGGCGCTGGTCCCGGTGGCCTGGCCGAGCAGCTCGATGTCGTGATAGACGCCGTCGACGGAGGCCGCGTAGACGACCACGACCGGGATGTCGAGCGAGCGGAGTCGGGTGATCACGTCGGGTGGCGTGAAGCCCAGGCCGCCGGCGACGACGAGATCGGGCGCCAGGCTCACCACCTGCTCCACGTCGACGCTCGAGAACGAGGCGACGTCCGGCAGGGCGACGGCGGCCGCCGGATAGTCACTGCCATCGTCGGTCGCGACCACGCGATCGCCGGCGCCGATCTCGAACAGGATCTCGGTGGTGGCCGGGGTCAGTGACACGATCTTCTGCGGCTCCGCCGCGAGATCGACCGTGGTGGCTTCGTCATCGGTGATCGTGACCGGGAAGGCGGCCGCGGACGGGCTCGGCTCGACGCTCGGGGATGGCGTCGGTGCTGCGCTCGGCGGTGGCGCGATGGACGGCGACGCGCCAGGGTTGGAGCACGCCGCGAGAGCGGCGGACAGGACCAGGGACAGGACGACGACGGGGCGTCGGATGCGTGGCGACACGGCGGGAGATTCCTCCGGAGGGGATGGGCCGGAGGGGCCGCGACAAGCGCGGACCCCTCGCTTCGAGGCGGGTCGAAGGAGGGGTCAACTGGTGGAATGCACGGTCCTGCCTACCTTTCTCTCGAAGGTTCGAGCACGCACCGTGGGGTCGGCGACCGGACTTCCGCCCGAGGGCGGTTCACCGTAGCGGGACTGTGCCGGAATCACACCGGCTTCGCGACCACACAGCGTTCGACTGACGTCGGCGCCGAGCGTAGCACAACGTCCCCGCGGCTCCGATAAGTGGCGGTGAAGGGCCGCTGCGTAGGATGCCGACCTCGCCCTCCTCCCGCCCGTTCACCAGCCGCCGGAGGAGGTCCATCGACCATGCTGGAGTCACGTTGGTTTCGTCGTGCCGGTCCGGCGGTCGCCACGCTCGCCGCGGTGGCCGCGGTCGTCGTCATCGCATCCTCCACGCTCGGGGCGCCGGCGCGAACCTGGGTCCCCGAGGCGTGCTCCGGGGCGCCGACGATGGGCAGCTCGACGGCCGGCACCTGGTACCGCATAGATCCGGCCCTGGACGCTGGAGCGCTGGCCGGCCAGCGCCTGACGGTCGGCCGTGCCGGCGATCGCGGAGCGCGGCAGCTCGATCTCGACGCGGAGTCGTTCGCAGCCGGCCCGGTCGGCGGCACGATCCTTGTCGGCACCGATGACGGCCGTCACTCGCGCCTCTCGCTCATCGATGTCGCGCGGGGGTGCGCCTGGTCGGTCGCCGAGACCGTCGACGTCATCCGGACCGCGACGCTCGGGTCGGACGGCGCCACGCTCTTTGAATATCGCGTCGACCGCCGGACCCGGGCGGATCTCGGGCTGTGGCAACGACCGCTTGACGGCGCGACGCCGCCTTCGCGCGTGCTGCCGCCCATCGTCGCCGACGCGCGCTTCGGGCCGACGTGGCTCACCGATCTCGTCTGGAGCTACGACCGGCGGTCCCTCGCGGTGCAGTCCTGCGGTGAGCTGGCCTGCCGTGTCCGCGTCCTCGACCCGGTCATCGGCGAGGTCCAGCTCGTCGCGGATCCGGATGTCGGCGACCTCGTCGGCATCGCCGGGGACCGGCTGGTGGCGCACGGCGTCTGCCGCGGCCTCCCCTGCCCGCTGGTGTCGGTCGATCTTCACGATGGCAGCACGACGGTCCTTGACCATGCGGCAGGCCAGGCCGTGCTGAGTCGCGACGCGGATGGTCGCCCGCTGGTCGTCCACGAGGTCGGAGCCGCGGGCCGGACCCTGCGGATCGTCGGCCTCGACGGACAGCATCCGGCGGCCCTCGACGGCGACCCGGACGGCCGGCGGCTGGTCGGTGGACCGGCACGTTCGGGCGGCGCAGCCGAGACCGCCGCCGGCTGGATCCTGTTCGGTCCGGATGGTCGACTGCCCATCGACGGGGCCCTTCGGCCCGTCCTCCGCCACGTCCCGGACGGACGCACCGTCCCGCTCGACGAGGTGTCGCGATGATCACTCGAAGGCGGCGGCGCGGGCGCGCCGTGTCCCTGCTCCTGGTCGCGGCCGTTGCAGCCACCCTCGCCGGTCCTGTGACGCGGATCGCCGCGCATTCCCCAGATCCAGCCCTGGGCGGTGACACCTTCGTGCAGGACGGTCGCCTGCTGTACGACTGGCGCACTGGGGCCGTGCCGCCGGCCGCGATGCGGACCGCCATCAACGCTGCTGCCGCCGATGTCGGCGACACCCGTGCCTCGCGGGCGGCGACGTTCGACTTCGACACGGCCGGTGCGAACCCCATCGGCTATGGCACCGGGACCTGCGGGGTCAACGGGCTGGCGTGCTTCACCCGCGACGCTCCGAACGGCTTCACGATGTGGTTCCGTGAGCAGGGCCGGGTGTTCGACTGGGGCACGCTCAAGTGGTGCCAGATGTACACGGACGCGCCCAGCGGCTGCTATGACGTCGAGACCATCGCCCTCGATGAGTTCGGCCACGTCGAGGGCCTCGGACACCACGTGAACTACTCGGACGACAGCGACTACACGGATGCGGTCGTGCAGACGTACTCGCGGACCCGGCCCAGGGCTGGCTACAACATGCACGTTCTCGGGGTGTGCGACGTCGCGCAGCTCCAGATCCGCTACGACATCCCCGGCGCCTCGTCCAAGTACTCGACCTGCCTCGACGTCGCGACCGTCATGACCCTGAGCCGCAGCGCCGCGTCGGTGGTCTACGGCGGGAACGTCACGTTCACGGCCACGCTCAAGGTCGTCACCGACACGGCCTACGGTCGGTTGAGTGGCAACCCGGTCTCCGGGCGGGCGGTCAGGCTGCAGCGCCGGCCGCCGGGCACCACGACCTGGAGCAACTTCGCCACCATGACCGCGTCCTCGCCGACGGGCTCCTACGTCGTCTCTACCCGGCTCTACAGCTCCGCCGAGTTCCGCGCGGTCTTCTCCGCGCCGACGAACGAGGGCCTGCGCGCCGATGGCAGTCCGGCCGTCGCCGTGGCGGTCGGCTCGTGCACCACGGCGCCCTGCCCGCTGTCCACCGGCCGCTGACACGAAAGGACGGAGTCGTTCCATGCCATCCAGGTCCGCATCCCGAGGAGCCGCGGTCGCCGTCATCGCCATGATCGTCGCCGCCACGGCCCTCGGGTGCGGGCCGACCGCCACCCCGCCGACCGCCAGCCCGCCGGCCGCGGCCTCGCCGACCCCAGCTTCGCCGACGCCTCCCACGACGCCGACCCCGCCATCGCCGAGCCTGGCCGGCCGCGACGCGCCGCCCGATGCCGTCCTCGCGGCCGAGGGCGGTGATCCCGTCACCGGGCAACTCGGGACGTACGTCTGGTTCGGGACCGGGAGCGACGCTCCGTGGCTGACGGGTGCGCCGCTGACCGTGGGGAGCGGGGAGCCATTGCATCTCACGGTCGTGCCGGAGGGCCGCATCGCGGCGTGGGAGGTTCGCGATCTCCCGGCAGGTGGGGCTGGCCCCGAAGAAGCAAAGACCATCGCGAAGGGCACCGGCGAGCCCGCTTTCGACGCGCCGGGGCCGGGCACGTGGACGGTCGAGATCGCCCTGGAATTCGCCGGCGAGGCCGGGCGGGCGTCCTATTTCTGGCGATTGAAGGTGGAGTGAACGCGCCGACGGTGGCACACTGCCGGCGATGCGCATCTCGCTGGCCCCCCTCGCCAGTCGAAGCGGTCGCCGCCCCGCGGCGGCCCTCGCGCTTCTTCTCCTCCTCTCGGGCTGCACGGCCGATGCGGGTGCGCCCACCCAGCCCGCCGAGGGCCTGCTCGTCCTCACCGGCGGAGACCCGGCTTCGCTGGTGGTCCTCGCTGGCAAGAAGGGCAACGACCAACCGATCTCGATCGGCCTGCCGCTGGCCGCCGGGGACACGGCCTCGATATCGGCCGGTGCGGGCGGTGTCATCGTCGGCAGCACGGCCGGGGGCGACCTGGCGACGAGCGATCCCATCGATCCACAGGGTTCCGCCGTGGACATCGCCGGCCTGGCGTGGCGCCGGGTCGAGGCGAAAGCTGAGGGCGGCGGACCCATCCCGGCCCCCGCACACCTGGCGACATGGGATCCGACTGGCCGCCGGTTCGCGGCACTCGCCGGCGACCTGTCGGGCGGTGGCGACATCACCCTGCTCCTCGTCGTGCCGGGCGACGGCAAGCTGTCGACGATCGCGCTCAAGCGGGGGCTGCTGGCCGTGCCGCCCGCGTGGATCGACGCCAACCGACTGGCGCTGGTGGCCGCCACCGCCGCTGGGCCTGCGGCGATCGTCGTGGACACGAGCAACGGCAAGGTGACCAAAGGCCCCGCCGGCGATCAGCTGCTGGCGACCTCGGCGGACGGCAGCGTCATCGCGACCTCGGCCGGAGCCGGCTCACCGATCGTGCTTCGATCGTCGAAGGGGTGGCTGGCCGACGACGGGACCTCGGTCGGCTCGGTGGACGTCCCCGACGGATTCACGGAGGCGATCTCCGTCGCCCTCGACGGGAAGGGCGAGCGACTGGCGATCGTCTGGCTCGGGGCGGACGGCACGCCCCGTTATGACGTGCACGACGGCCGGGACGGGTGGCGCCGCGTGCTGAGTCAGCCCCTGAACGGGACGTCGGTCGCCTCGGTCGCCTGGCTGCGCTAAGGGCCGCCGGGAGCAGGCCCCCGCGGTCAGGTGGCGGCGACGGCCTCCCCGGCGGAGAAGATCGAGACCTGGGCCTCCTCGGGCAGCATCACGCCCATGACCTTCTGCAGGGTCAGGAGGTGGACGCACGATCCCCAACTCTCGAAGTAGTGGCAGGTGCAACGCCACTGGCCGGCATCGAGGGCGACATCATGGGTGTCATTGTCGCCACGGAAGGTGAGTGACAGGCGGTCGATCGAGATCCGATCGAGTTCCCGCGCATACCGATTCGCCTTCTCGACCTTGCCGATCAGTGAGCTGTGCATCGTGCAGCTACCTCCGTCGCCCCTGGGGCGCTGACGTGGCCGCCGTCCGGTCTTGCACCATCGACCGGTGGTGACGGTCGCGTGCCGTCAGCCTACACCGGCGCGGTGCCGGAGGTCACCCCCGAAAGTGGTCCTGCCTGGGTCCGGGTCCCGGTCAGGGTGCGTTCGTTCCCTCGCGCCCGAAGTCATCCTCGAGACGGACGACGTCGTCGAGTTCCGGGGTCGACACTTCGATGATCTCGCACCGCTCGATGGCCTCGTAGCGGTGGATCCGGCCGGTCTTCACCCGCCGAAACTCACCCGGACCGAGCTCCGACGCATGGACCACGCCGTCGTCATCCTCCAGGAACAGCCGCAGCCGGCCGGACATCACGAGGATCGTCTCGTCCTTGATCTCGTGGCGCTGGAGCGACAGCCGGCGGCCCGCCTCGATGACGAGGATCTTGCCGACGTACTGATCCGTGTGCGCCCAGATCAGTTCGTGGCCCCACGGCTTGTCGACGCGCCGAGCCGCGCCATCGCCGGCCCCTGTCACGACCCCCTCACCAGGGCCTCGCCGGCCACCAGCAACGCGTCCCGCAGCTCCGCGGACGTGGCCTCCGTGTAGACCCGCACGAGCGGTTCCGTGCCGGACGCCCGGATGAGCAGCCACGAGCCGTCGGCCAGGAAGAACTTGTAGCCGTCACCGGTGTCGAGGGCGACGATCCGCGCGACGGGCTCGCCCGCCAGCTCGGTCGGCGCCTCCGCGGCGAGGTCGACCAGCAGCCGCCGCTTGACGTCGGGGTACGCCGCGCGGTCGACATGGACGTCGATGCGCAGGTAGAACGACGGTCCAGCGATCTCGTGGAAGTGGGCCAGCGCAGACGACACGGGCCAACGGCCGGCCGCCCGCTCGCGAATGAACAGGTCGAGCAACAGCAGGTCGGCGTAGACGCCATCCCGTTCGGGGAGGTGCATCCCGAAGCCGAAGCCGCCCGATTCCTCGGCCCCCATCATCGCCCCGGTCTCGATCATCTTCGGGCCGATGAACTTGAAGCCGACCGGTGTCTCGA
>JAXDKY010000004.1:0-3182 GCA_034666885.1 Chloroflexota bacterium | reverse complement strand
TCCGAGACGGATCGCGCGCCCGGGCGTCGCGCCGGTGTGCGTGCCGGCGTCCACCACGAGCGTGCCGTTCACGACGACGTGCTCGATGCCGGTCGGGAACTGGCGCGGTTCGTCGTACGTGGCGTTGTTCCGCACCGTATCCGGGTCGAAGACCACGAGGTCCGCGAAGGCACCGTCCCGGATCGTGCCGCGCCGCGTGAGACCGAGCCGCGCCGCGGCCGCGCCCGTCATCTTGCGCACGGCCTCCTCGATGGTCATGAGGCCCTCGTCGCGCACGAACTGGCCGAGGATGCGCGGGTAGGAGCCGTACGTCCGCGGGCTCGGTTTCTCCCCGACGAACGTGGAATCCGTGCCGACCATCCCGACCGGGTGGATGACGAACTTGCGCAGCGTCTCCGACCACGGGCCGCTCGTGACCTGGTTGACGCCGAGGTCCTCGGCGAGCAGCAGGTCGCAGATCACGTCGACCGCGTCGTGGCCGGTCTCCTGCATCACGTCGGCCATCGTCTTCGATTCCCAGCGCAGGAGGTCGGGCCGATGGAAGGCGCCGAGCCGGACGTCGGCCCAGCCGGCAGGACCGGCGTTCGGCCGGGTCATCTCGACCCGCAGTCGGTCGCGCGCGGTGCGGTCCGCGAGGCGCCGCTTCAGTGGCGCCGCGCCGCCTTCCTGGATCCAGTGCGGCAACTGGATGAGCAGCCGCGTGCTGGCCCACTCGGAGGGGTACGAGTCGAAGGTCACGTCCAGGCCGTGGGCACGGGCGTCGTCGACGAGCTCGATGAGGGCGTCGGGCCCGCCCGGGTGGGTTTCGCGGTGGTAGAAGTGGGTGAGGTGGCTGGGGGCGCCGGCGCGACGGCCGATCTCGATGGCCTCCTTGAACGGATCGAGATAGCGGTCGCCGAGTCCGTAGCGCACATGCGTGTGGTAGAAGCCGCCGGCTCGGCCCGCCTCGTTCGTGAGGGCGGCGAGTTCCTCGGTCGTCGCGTAACTCCCGGGCGGGTAGTCGAGGCCCGAGGAGAGGCCGACGGCGCCTTCGGCCATGGCGTCGCGCAGGGTGCCGCGCATCCGGTCGATGGCCTTGTCGCCGGCCGGGACGTTGTCCCAGCCGAGCGCGGCGATCCGGAGCTGCGAGTTGCCCACGAGCGTGCCCACGTTCAGGCTCACGGTCTCGTCGTAGCGGGCGAGGTAGTCCGCGACGGACCGCCAGTCGTAGTCGATCTCGGGCCGGCCATCGAGCCCGGCGTCGAGGTTCACGAAGGCCAGCAGATCCTCGCGGCGCTCGAACGGGGCGAACCCATTCCCGTCGACGCCGACGATCTCGGTCGTGACGCCCTGGCGGACCTTGGGCTCATGCCGCGGCTCGGCCAGGATCATCAGGCCGCCGTGGCTGTGGAGATCGATGAAACCGGGCGCGACGACCCGATCCGTAGCGTCGATCTGGCGTCCGATGTGCTCAGGGAGCGGCGCGTCCTCGGGGAGGAGCCGCATCCGGTCCCCCTCGACGAGCACCGTGCCGGAGCGGCCCGGGGCCCCAGTCCCGTCCACGATGGTCCCGCCCGAGATCACGAGGTCAACGCTGTCGCTCACGCCACGACCTTAGCGCGTTCGGCCGACCCGCCGCCGCGTCATCCTCGCACGCCCGGACCAGCCAACTGGCGGCCGCGGACCCAGGCCGCGCGGACCATGTCGGGGTGTGACCGGAAGATCAGGCGGCTGGCGATGTCGGCGGGGTCGTCGTCGGAGATGCCCGGAACGGGTGCCGTGAAGGCCGGGTCGACGGCGATCAGGTCGGCTTCCTTGCCGGTCTCGAGTGAACCGGTCACGCCGCCAAGACCGAGTGCCTCGGCGCCGCCCAGCGACCCCAGCCGAAGCCAGTCCAGCGGTGTCAGCACGCCACCGGCTTCGACGCCGGCCACCCGGCGGGCGTTCTGCACGTAAAACCCGGTCCGCATGGCGGTGAAGATCGACAGGTCGGGCCCGCCGGCGACATCGGACCCCAGGCCGAGGCTCAGACCGGCGTCCAGGTACCGACCCAACGGCATCATCCCCGACGCGAGGAACAGGTTCGACACCGGGCAATGGGCGACGCGCGTCCCCGTCTCGATCAGCCGCTCGAGCTCGCGGTCGGACAGGTGCACGGCGTGGGCAAGGACCGTCCGCGCGCCCAGGCCACCGGCTCGGTCGTAGACATCGACGTAGTCGATCGCCTCGGGGAAGAGCCGCGCCACTTCGGCGATCTCGCCGCGGTCCTCCGAGACGTGCGTCTGCCAGTACGCGCCGGTGGCGGCGGCGAGCGCCGCAGATTCGCGCAGGAGCTCGGCCGTGCAGGAGATCGCGAAGCGGGGCGTAACGGCGTACTGCAGCCGACCGGAGTCCGCGCCATGCCATCGATCGATAAGGCGCGCCGACTCCGCGAGCGACTGGTCGAGGATGACCTTGGGATCGATCGTCGGGTCGTACGTGCCCCGATCCATCATCACCTTGCCGACGATGGCCCGGATGCCGTGCGCCTCGGCCGCCCGGAACGTGGCGTCGGTGCTCGCCTCGTACACCGCGCCGTACGCGAGCGCCGTGGTGGTGCCCGCGCCCGCGAAGGCCCGCCAGGCCGCCGGGGCGAGGCGCTCGGCCGCGGCCTCGTCGAAGCCACGCTCGAGCGGGAAGATGTAGCGTTCGAGCCACGTCAGCAGGTCCAGCCCCGCGCCGAGGCCGGCGTTCGGGAGCTGCGGCAGGTGCGCATGGAGATCGACCATGCCGGGGAGCAGGATCCAGGGCCGGAGGTCGATGGCGGTGGCGGCCTCGGCGGGCCGATCCGCGGCGGGGCCGACAAAGGTGATGCGGCCGGCGGCATCGACCATCAGCAGGCCGTCGGGTTCGTGCCTCGTGCCGCCCGCGTCGAGCGGCGTCAGGATCCGGCCGCGGATCGCGAACGGCGGGCTGGCGGGCAGGTCCACGCGCGTCAGGCTAGCAGGCGAACGGGGCGGTCAGGCGGGCGGGCCGCAGCGGCGAGAACGGCCGGGTCGGACGACCACGTGCCGGACAAAGAACGACCCGGATCGGACGATCCGGGTCTGGGCGTGGAGTACGCGGGCCCTAGCGCTTCTTGCCGCGGACCTCGATGAGGTGGGCGGTCCACTCGGAACCGGCGCGGTCGATCGTCGCCGAGCTGCCGTGCCAGCCGCACGTGC
>JAXDKY010000003.1:0-3345 GCA_034666885.1 Chloroflexota bacterium | reverse complement strand
CTTGACGAGGATGGAAGGCAATCGCAGCTGGAGATCGGCGACATCAGGGAAGAGCGAGATCCGTTCGGTCTCGGCGACCAGGTAGGTGATCAGCGTCCAGGCGTCGAGGAAGTCGGGGTTGTAGGCGTGGTCCTGGACGCCGAGGTATTCGAGGCCGGCGGCGTCGGCGACGCGAGCGAGCTGCCTCGTCTTATCGAGCCCGTCGGCCGAGGGGTAGAGGCTGAGCCCGAAGGTGATCGGGTGACCGTAGTCCGTCATCGGAGGTCGTCAGTCTACGAAATGATCCGTCTGGTTCGTGCCCGCTAGAACCCGAGGGCCTCGTCGACGAAGACGACAGTGATCCGGCCGGGCGCGATCTCGCCATTGATGATGAGGACCTTGTTCACGGCGCTGTGGATGCCGTACGCCGCTTGGGCGCGCGCGTCCTCGAGCGGGAACGCGTACTCATTGATCCGGCGCAGGCCATCCTCGAGGTCGGAGACGATCTTCTGGGTCCCCACCACGAGGATCACTCGCCCAGCACCGGACGCATACGGTCCGAGCTGGCTGCCACCCATCGAGGCGGCGAGGAGCGACCCGGACTCGGTCACGGCGTGCACGCTGCCGAGCATCACGTCCGGCGCGGCGGTCAGCCGGCGGATCTCGTCGGCCTGGGTCGCCCGATCCATGCTGAAGATGCGCGGGCGGAGTGGCTCGTAACGACCCGAGTGCTCGATCGCCTCGGTGATGCCGGTCACCTCGAGGGTCTGCGAGGCACCGTGATGGACCTGGGCTCCGGCGGGGATCAGGCCGAGCACGATCTGCTTGGCTTCGGCGGCGTCGGCGGCACGGAGGACGGTGATGCCGTTCGCTTCGAGGGCGGCGCTGGTCCGCCCGACCCGCGCGTCGTCCGCGGGTGTCCCGAATCGACGCTGCAATTCCCGATCGAGCTCGGGCTGGACTTCGGTGATCATGATGTTGGCGCTTCCTTCCGCGCTGCTGGGCTGCTATAGTTGCAACTGCAACTACCCTACGCTTATTTGGTTGTACATGCAAGCACCTTCCACGACCGACACCGCACAGCTCATCGACCGGCTCGTGTCCGATGCCCAGCCGGGCAAGCGCGGACTCGACGCCTGGGGGTCGCTGCTGCGCGCACACGCGACGCTCCTCCGTCAGCTCGAGACGGACCTCGAGCGGGAGACCGGCCTGGCCCTGGCCGACTTCGACGTGCTCGCCCAACTCGCGCACGCGGGTGGCGACCTGCGCATGACCGAGCTCGCAGCGCGAGCGCTCATCTCGCGGTCAGGCATGACCCGACGCGTGGCGCGGCTCGTCGACGAGGGCCTGGTTCGTCGCGCGAACGCCGACACTGACGCCCGCGGGATCGTGGTGTCCCTGACGGACGCGGGCGTTGCCCGCCTGACGGAGACGGCGCCGGTCCACGTCCGGGGGATCTCCGAGCTCTTCGTCGCGCGACTCGATGATGAGGAACTCGCCGTGCTCGAGCGGGCTCTGGACAAGGTCGTGGTCGACTGCACCTTCGGCTGACCCCGGCGCGCGGGCGGGCGCCCGGTGCGCGCGGGCGGGCGCCCATTGCGCGCGGGCGGTCGCTCAGTACGCGCGCTGCCGCCGGACGTCCGCGGCGTGCCGCCAGCGCTTAGGCGGCTTGAGCGGCGAGGGCCAGCAGCTCCTTGGCGAAGGTCGCGGCCCGCGCGACCCAGGCGACCGGCGGCTCTTGATCCTCGGCGACCGGCTGGATGGACACGAAGTGACCGTCCCATTTCATCGCCATCGGCGCGTATCGCCAGGGCGTGAAGAAGTCTCGCAACTGTGCGATCAATAGCTTCGTGTCGGGACGCATGTCGTAGCCGCCCTTGCTCTGCAGGCCGAACAGCGGGCCAACCACGCGAACGCTGGTCACTTCGAAGTCGTCGGTCAGCAGCGGGTCGGCGGTGGCCTCGAAGCCGGTGAGGATCCAGCCGTGGTTGCCTTTCGAAACGGTGAGCGCCACGGGGAGACCGGTGCGTCGGAGGTTCGCGACCGCGGATCGCAACCCTGCGCGGAATGAGCGGCTCGCGACGAGTCGATAGCGGTCATCGACGAAATGGCGGAGTCCTGCCGTCCAACCCTGTGGGTCGACCCCGGCTGACAGCGGCAGGTCGTAGTGGTTCTTCGTCCGCATCCAGTCGAAATAGCGACGCTGGCCGCTCGTCGAGTGGTCCTCCTCGCGATCGACGATGTTGTTCGCGATCTGGACGCCGGCCGCGGTGCACCACAGCCAGCTTTTCTGGGTCGTGAAAACGCCGTCTCGATAGAGATCGATGCTGCCGTCCCAGGCGGGCAGGAGGGAGGCCTGCGGTTCGCCGGGGACTGACGATGTTGCCGGCCGTTCGAACGTTGCGGCTTCCGCCGGCGCGGTGGGCGGGAGGATCGCCATCGATAAGGCAATGAGCAGGCCGAAGCTCGAACGAGTCGGTCGTGCACAGCCGGTCATAGGGACATCGTGCATCGACCGAGTCGAATGTGCAGCCTGGGACCTCAGGCCCGCTGCGACAGCTCCCCGAGGCGCTCGGTCAATCGCAGGTTCTCGGCGTAGTCGATAGGCACCTCCACCCGCGTCGGCCCGTCGACCGCGAGCGCCCGCTCGAGCGTCGGGTACAGCTCGGCCGCCGACGCCGGCCGGAACCCTGCGATGCCGAACGATTCCGCGTAGGCCACAAAGTCGGGGTTGCCGAACTCGACCCCGAACGGCCGCCCGAACTCGTTCCGCTGCTTCCAGTCGATGAGGCCGTAGCCGTCGTCCCGCCAGACGACGACGCAGATGTTCGCGCCGATCCGCTTGGCGGTCTCCAGTTCCTGGCTGTTCATGAGGAAGCCGCCGTCGCCGCACAGCGCGACGACCTTGCGGTCGGGGTGGACGAGCTTGGCCGCGATGGCGCCCGGGATGGCGATGCCCATGGCCGCGAACCCGTTGGAGATGATCACGGTGTTCGGCTCATACGCCTGGTAGAGGCGCGCCACCCAGACCTTGTGCGCCCCGACGTCCGACACCACGATGTCCGACGGTCCCATCGCGCGGCGCAGGTCGCCGATCGCCCGTTGCGGCGTGATCGGCCAGCTAGCGTCCGACTCGTGCGCGCTGAGCTCCTCGAGCAGCTGCGTGCGGAGGTCGGCGTGGACGAGGATCTCGCGCGACTCGTGCCGTTCCGAAGCGCTCCGGCCGCCGACACCAACCGGCAGAACCGCCTCGAGCAGCCGGCGCAGCGTCCCGTCGATGTCGCCGATGAGCTCGACCTCCGGGCGGTACGCCGCGTCGATCTCGGCCGGCTGCGTGTCGATGTGGATGACCCGCTTCGAGCCGTC
>JAXDKY010000002.1:0-3117 GCA_034666885.1 Chloroflexota bacterium | reverse complement strand
CGGATCGCCCATGTCGAGATGACCAATACGGGTCCGCTCGAGTGCATCATCCCGAGCCTGGCAAGGCCGCAGCTCATCGACGGCGGGGGATCCGTCCTCATCGACGGCGCGGCGCCGACCACGACGGAGGTGTTCACCCTCGCCCCCCGAGCCGTGGCGACGACCCTGGTCCAGACCGGGAACTACTGCGGCCCGGCACCCGTGGCCCCGGTCACGGTCGCGTTTGTCATGCCCGTGAGCCGGGTCGTAGCGGCCCCGGTCTCGCCGAGCGACACCACGCTTCCGCCGTGCCTCGGCTCAGCCGGGTCGCCGGGCACGATCGATATGCAGCCGTGGGCCAAGTGATGCGACGGCTTGCGGTCCTCCTGACGGTCCTCCTGGTGGCCGGATGCAGCGCCCTGCCGCCGCGTGCCGTTGCGGCCGCCAGCCGGCCAACGGTCGGAGCGGTCGCGGCCCCGAGCCAGCTGGCCAGCCAGTCGGGATCCGCGGCGATCGACACGGCTCGGCCGACCTTGGCCCGGATGATCGGCCAGAAGCTGGTCGTCCGGATGGAGGGCCGGACCCCGAGCGCGGACCTGCTGGGTCGGATCCGGCGCGGTGAGGTCGGCGGGGTGATCCTGTTCGGGGCGAACGTGACCACCAAGGCCGCGTTGATCACGCTGACCCATACCCTTCGCGCCGCCGCCCGGGCCGGAGGACAGCCGCCACTCCTCATCGCGGTCGATCAGGAGGGTGGCACCATCAAGCGGATCCCCTGGGCGCCGCCCACCCTGTCGCCGCCCGAGATCGGGCGGATCGGGAAGACATCGGTCGCTCGGGCGCAGGGCTCGAGCACGGGGACGGCGCTCCTCGGGCTCGGCATCAACGTCGACCTTGCGCCGGTGGCCGACGTCCCGAGTTCGACGTCCTCGTTCATGTACCGCGACGGTCGGACATTCTCGTTCAGCTCGACGACGACGGCCGCCTTGTCGGACGCCTTCGCGAGCGGGCTCACCTCGGCCGGCGTGCTGCCGTCCATGAAGCACTTCCCGGGGTTGGGGCGCGCGTCGGCCAATACCGATCGGAATACCGTGACGATCAAGGCCTCGAGGACCACGCTCGCGTCAGGGCTGCGCCCGTATCGGACGGCGATCGGCCACGACATCCCGATGATCATGCTGTCGAACGCCACCTATACCGCGTACGACAGTCACAACGCCGCGGGCTGGTCGCACGCGATCTCGGTCGACCTGCTGCGCGGCGACCTGGCGTTCAATGGCGTGACGATCACCGATTCGCTCGACGGCACCGCGGCCGCTCGAGGGCTGCCGACCTGGCAACTCGCCGTTCGGGCGGCCAACGCCGGGACCGACATGATCCTGACGACGGGTTCGGAGGCGTCGACCCGTGTCGTATACGACAAGCTCGTCGCCCTCGCTCGTGGTGGCTTCATCCCGCGGTCGACGTTGCTCGACTCGTACGACCGGATCCTGACGCTGAAGGCGGGGCTTTAGGCCTTCGAGCCAACGCGCGACGAAGCGACCGTGACGGATCGAAACCGCGCACCCACTTGGGCGTCGCGTGACCTGTCCAGCGGCGGAGGAAGGGGCTAGCGGCGGAGAAGCCGGTCGAGAAGGCTTCGGCGTCGGGCAGCAACGGGGGCCTCCGCCCTCCCGGCATACAGGTCGACGCGCTCGAGTTCCCGGAGCTCGGCTTCGTCGAGCGCTGCCCGCTCGGCGCTTGCCTCGTGTTCGTGGGCGGCTGTGTCCTGACGCTCGTTCAAGGCGCCTCGAACGGCCTCGCCCCAGATCGGGGGATTTGGTCCACCGCCCATGGGCGCGAGCCTGGGCGTTTCGGCGCGCCAGGTCAAGGGACGATTCGCCTACCGCACGCCTCGGCGCGCCTCAAGGGTCGCGGACGGTAGACTCGCGAACGTGGGCGACCGCCCAGAAACGTCAAGCGGAGAACGCGAGATCGGCAATGAAGCGGTACCGGCGATCGGCCTGACACGCCTGGGTAACGTTGCGAACGGGGATGCGCCGCGGCCGCGCGGGGCCTGCCGGGTCCTGATGATCGGCGACCTGATCGGCAAGCCCGGCCGCCACGCGGTCGAGCAGTTGCTCCCCGGGTTGCGCGAGGCGCGCGGCATCGACTTCGTCACGGCGAATGGCGAGAACGTTGCCGGCGGCATGGGGCTGACGCCGTCGCTGGCGGAATCGATCCTGGCGGCCGGCGTCGACGTCATCACGAGCGGCAACCACATCTGGGACAAGCGCGAGATCTATCCCTTCCTGGATTCGACCGACCGGGTGCTGCGGCCGCACAACTACGGCACGCACGAGGTCCCCGGGCGGGGCTGGGGGGTCTACGACGCCCTGGACGGGTCGCATGTCGCGGTGATCAACCTCCAGGGCCGGACCTACATGCAGCCGATCGAGAACCCGTTCACCGACGCCGACGCGCTGCTCGATGAGGCCTCGTCTCCGGAGCCGCTGCCACCGATCCGCCTGGTCGACTTCCACTGCGAGCTCACGTCCGAGAAGAACGCGCTCGGGCTGTATCTCGACGGCCGGGTGAGCGTGGTCGTGGGGACGCACACGCACGTCGTCACGGGCGACGAGCGGATTCTGCCGGGGGGGACGGCATACCAGACGGATCTCGGGATGACGGGGCCGGTGTGGAGCGTCATCGGGTTCGATCCGGCGACCGTGCTGCCGCGGTTCATAAACGCCCTGCCGACCAGGTTCGAGGTAGGGGAGGGGGCGGTCGTGTTCAACGCCTGTCAGATCGATATCGATCCGGCGACGGGGCGGGCGCTGGCGATCGAGCGGATCCAACAGCTCGTCGAGGTCTAGGCGCCGAGGGGAGCGTGGGGGTCCTGTCCCCGGCGGCTTCCGTGCGGCTCCGCCCTCCGCGGCTGCGGCCGCTAGCGGGCTCCGCGCCCGAAAGCCCCCGGTGCCACCCCTCTGCGCTCCGCTGTAGGCTCGGTCCGCGATGAGTATTGGTTCGCGCGCTCGCCCTTGGCGTCTCTAGGCCACCGACGATGTCGAGCCCGACGCGCCCGCGGCGTTCGCGGCGGCATGACCCTTCCGTTGCCGAGGGGGCGGTCGTGCCGTCTGGGCCTTCTACGGTCGACTT
>JAXDKY010000001.1:0-2643 GCA_034666885.1 Chloroflexota bacterium | reverse complement strand
TCGATTCCGGTCCACGGGGGAGCGGTCTCGACGGGTCTTGTCGTCCTAGCCCAGGAGGACTGCAGAGGGTGTACGAAGACCGTACGTTGACCTGTCGCGATTGCGCCGAGGAGTTCATCTTCTCCGCCGGCGAGCAGGCCTTCTATGCCAGCAAGAGTCTCGTCAATGACCCGCAGCGGTGTCCTTCCTGTCGGGCGGCAGCCAAGCGCGCCCGATCGAATGAAGGCCCGCGCGAGTTCCATGCCGCGATCTGCGGCGCGTGTGGCGGCCAGGCGGTCGTCCCGTTCGCGCCCCGCAACGATCGGCCCGTGTACTGCAGCTCGTGCTTTGACAAGGTCCGCGCCGGCACACTGGAGGCTGCGCCGGCACACGCGTAACGAACCCCGCGACCCGCACGAGGCCGCCCGGCGACGGGTCGGCCTCGTGGCATGATTCAGGCTCCGATCCCGGCCGACTGCAGGAGGTGCACACGTGGGCGTCATCATCATTCGAGAGATGGTCGGGACCAGCCCCAAGTCCTGGAGCGACGCGGCCCGCCAGGCCGTCGCCACCGCATCGAAGACGGTGCGCAACATCCAGACGGTCGAAGTCGTGAAGTCGAGCGCCGTCGTGACCGACGGCGAGATCGTCGAGTACCGGGTCGAAGTCAAGATCAGCTTCGAATACGAGGGCTGAGTCGAGGGCTGAGTCGCAGCTAATCGGCGGTAGAGTGCCGCGCGCCACCATAGGCGCATGCGGCACCCCCAACCCCCGGATCCGCTCGTTGACACCCACTACGAGCGGTCTCTATCGTTCGGCCGGCCCGAGACGCGTTCTACTCCCCGGCCCGTCACGGAGCGGTCGTCGATCGCCGTAGGTCAGGGGCGGGGGTCGGATGCGCCCTCGCCCAGGAGTGGCCCGCTGCGCGACGAGGTCAACGGCTTCCCCATCCAGCTGGCGAAAGTCCAGCGTCCGGCCCTTCGCGACGAGACGCTGGAACGGCCTCGTCTGCTCGATTGGCTGCGCACCAAGATCCACGGGCGCGTGGTGCTGGTCCTTGCCGATGCCGGGTACGGCAAGACGACCCTGTTGGCCGACTTCTCGCGACGGTCGCGGCTTCGAACGATGTGGTACCGGCTCGACGACGACGACCGTGACTGGGTCTCGTTTCTTCACCACCTGGTCGCGGCGGGCCGGGAGCACGACCCCGGGTTCGCGCCGGCGACCGTCGGGCTGCTGGCCGAGATCGGCCCCGGTGGCCCGGGCAGGGAGGCCGTGCTCGATACCTTTCTGCGCGAGCTGCCGACCATCGCCGCCAACGGTGCGGTGCTGATCCTCGACGATTTCCACCTCGTCGACGATGCACCAGATGTCCGGCACGTCACCAAGGAGCTGCTTGGCCGGGCGCCCGAGCGGTTGACGGTCGTGTTCGCCAGCCGTCGACCGCCGTCGGTCCCGCTGGCGAAGCTGCGAGCGGTCGGCGAAGTCGCGGAGCTCGGGACCGGTGAGCTTCGATTCGACGCGGCGGAGACGGCCGAACTGTTTACGCATACCTACGGGCGGCGCCTCGAGCCTGACGTGCTGGCCGACCTGGCCGTCCGCACCGAAGGTTGGATCGCCTCGCTCCAACTGGTCCAGGCCGCCCTGCGCGATCGATCACCTGGCGAGATCCGCCGGTTCGTTCGCAGTCTCAACGGCGCCGACCACGAGATGTACGACTACCTCGCGGAGGAGGTCGTCGGGGAGCTCGACGAGGAGCTCCAGCGGTTCCTGATGGAGACATCGATCCTCCAGGTCGTGACCCCGGAGCTCGCCGAGGTCGTCTCGGGACGCGGGGTCGTCGACGTGAGCCGGCTCACCACCGCGGCGGAGCGCTTGACCCTGCTGAGTCGCATCTCCGGCGGCCCGCGCACCCACCAGCGATACCACCCCCTGGTGCGCGAATTCCTGGAAGCCAGGCTTCGAGCCAGCGACGGGGCGGAGGCGGTCGCAGACCTGCACCGGCGCACGGCAGCCGCCGCGGCAGCCACGGATTGGCGGGTCGCCGCCCACCACTACCGCGAAGCGAGCGATACGGCCGCGGTGCTCCAAGTGGTCGGCGACGCGATCCCAACGATCATGGGCAACGGCCAGTACGCACTAGCCGAGGCCTTCATCGGCGCGATACCCGCCGAGCTACGACCGGTCAGTTTCTCGCTCATTCTGAGTCGAGTCGACATGCAGCAAGGGGACTACGAAGCGGCCATCTCGGCGTCGTCCTCTGTATTGGAGTCCGGCACCACCGATGCCGTCCAGCGTGATCACGCCTTACTGAACCTCGTCACTCTGTACATGAACTACGGCGATGGTGAACGCGCGTTGACCTTCGCAGACCAACTTCTGTCAGCGGCCGACCCGAACCTCCGTTCAATTGCTGACGTCACCGTGGCAATCCTGCGGGCAACTACCGCTGGTGACGTCGATGCGATCAACAAACGCCTTCGTGGCATGGCTCGGGGTCAGAAGGCTGGGCATTCGCACCACTTTGCGGTGACGATGTTCAACCTTGCCTCCTACTCGCTGCTGCAGGATCGCCTTCAGGACGCGACACGCGAGCTAGAGGAGGCGGTGGAGGCCTTTGGACCTGGATCAGGGCTGATGGAGTTGGCGTCGGCGATCATGGTT